>JAIRXN010000001.1 GCA_031268245.1 Treponema sp.
TTTCCTTATTCAAGCGGGCCTCCTCCAGCGGAGCCCCAGAGGCCGCATGGTAACCGCTCTTGGCTATAAACACCTCAACCTTGCAAAAAAATCTCCGGACGAGTACGGCCTCTTTTAAATCCATGCGGGAGGGCGGCTTGTGCATGTGTCCCTCCGGGCCGCGAGAGTTAAGGAAATAGTTATATACGCCGCCGGGAGGCGGCTTGTGCATGTGTCCCTCCGGGTCACGAGCGTAAGGAAATGGTTATATACGCCGCCAGGGGGCGGCTTGTGCATGAAAACAGGGGACTTCTTTTTTGAACTGCCTGAAAGCCTTATAGCCCAGGAACCTTTGGAGCGGGGGAAAGACCGGCTCATGCTGCTTGAACGTTCAAGCGGAAAGCGGGAACACAGGCTTGTCGCCGATCTTCCGTATCTCCTGGGGTCTGAAAAAAAGCTGCTGGGCGAAAAACCGCTTTTAGTGTTCAATGATTCCCGTGTCCGCAAGGCCCGGCTCTACGGTATCTCGGTGGAGACCGGGGCCAGGGTAGAGTTTTTGCTCCTCAGGAAACAGGATGAAGAGGGGAGGATCTGGCTCTGCATGGCCCAGCGGGCAAAGCGCCGCCGTCCGGGGAGCCGCTATGTTTTTGGAAGCGGCAGCGATTCTGCCGAGGCTGTGATTATAGGTCTTGAAGGAGAATTTCGCGTCCTTCAATTTGCAAGAGTCCTGGACGAATCCTGGCTGGATATCCATGGCCGCATTCCCCTGCCTCCCTACATCAAACGGGAAGACAATGCTTCCGATTCGGAACGTTACCAGACTGTCTTTGCCGGGGAAACAGGTTCCGCCGCAGCTCCCACCGCCGGGCTCCATTTTACCGGGGAACTCCTTGAGGAACTGGAAAAAGCCGGTGCGGAAAGCGCCTTTATCACCCTCCATGTAGGGCTGGGAACCTTTCTCCCGGTACGCAGTGATACTGTTGAAGAACACCGCATGCACGAAGAATTTTATTCCATTGACAGGATCGCCGCAGAAAAGATCAACAGGGCCGCCGCAGAGGGAAGGCGGATCTGCGCCATAGGTACTACCAGCGTGAGGACGCTGGAATCGGCATGGAATGCGGAAACAAAATCGCTGCCTGCAGGGGAGGGGAGTACTTCAATCTTTATCTATCCCGGCTACCGCTTCGCTCTTGTGGACGCCCTCTTTACCAATTTTCATACTCCCGAATCGACACTGTTGATGCTGGTATCGGCTTTTGCCGCGGCCTTTGCCGGAACATCCCGCCGGGCCGGCGATAAGGAGCGAAGGTTCCCCTCAGAGGAAGGCGGCGGGAATCTCATCATGGAAAGCTACGGTGAGGCAGTTGAGAAGGGCTACCGCTTCTACAGCTACGGGGACGCCATGCTGATCTATTAAGTAAGGACCCGCGCGGAAATAACGCGGTCTTTGCACGCGGCCCCTAAGCCTGTTTGCGGCTCTGACTCACTATCGAAGAGAAGACCACCGAAGAAACAATGATCGTACCCCCCAGGAGAGCCGATGCCGAAGGCTTTTCCCCGGTTATTGCCAGAACCCACACCGGGTTCAGCACCGCTTCAAGAAGAGCGGTGAGCATGGCCTTTACGGCGCTGATCCGTTTTATGCCGTAGGAGAAAAGCAGGGACGCCAGCCCTATCTGTATGGTACCCATGTAGAGGATGGCAAGCGCATTGGCGGGCCTCAAGACCGGGGTAAAGATAAACCAGAAGGGAATGCTTGCCGCTGCGCAGAGTACATGGGCAAAAAACATGGAGTCCGCAGGGTTTCCGTCCTTCTGAAGACGCATGCACACAGAGTTGGCGCCGAAGAAGAAACCCGAAAGCAGGGCTATGCTGTCGCCGAGGAGAGAGCCTCTGGAACCAAGGGAAAGCCCCTCCCGGAAGAAGATGACAAGCCCGGCCGTGACCAGTGCCAGCGCCGCCCAAATTTCCCAGCGCGGCTTTTCCTTGATGACAAGCCAGCCGAGAAAAGCCGCCCAGACAGGGGCGGTATACTGAAGCAGAATTGCGTTTGCCGAGGTGGTAAGCTTGTTGGCAATAACAAAGGAGATCATTGTAGCCGCATAGGCGGCGGCCCCGGCGGCCAGATACCAGGGATTGTTCTTGGGCCTGTAAGCCCCTGCCCGCCTTATGCTTATGTGCCGGAACACAAAAAGAAAGAGAGCTGCAACGGCACTCCGGCCGCCTGCAATGAGCAACGGATGCCAGTCAACCAATTTGATAAAGAGCCCGCTGGTACTCCAGAAAAAGGCACAGAGCACTATGGCAAGCTGGCCCCATAGCGCATTTGATGAACGAAGTTTCCGCGGCATTTTCTTAGTATACAGATAAGGACAAACTGTTTCCACCAACACCGCGCCGCAGTAGTCTCCCGGAGGGGAAAGCCGGCCTCCGTCTCCGGGAGACTACAGGGCTAAGGAAGCACTGATTAGCCGCATTTAATCAGCGTTACCCTAAGTGTCGCACTTCAGGATTGAACGCGGGGACTACATTTTTCTTATGTATCTTACATCAATTTCTGCCGCATGGTTTTCAATATCAATCTCTCCCCTTATTTCAACACGGTCATTTGCATTTATAGACAAACCAAGTAATGTCCAAAGATCCCGGTCAACATCAATGACAATATCACCTGTTGAATCGCGGAATGTGTATTTTTCACGCCCAATTGATTGTACAATATTACCGGTCAATATCACCAGGGAATTCTCAGGAAGACTCCTTGCCTGCATGACAGTAACGGTTTGTACCTGTCTTCCGGTTGTCCCGGCGCCGGGGCCGGTAAATCCTTGTCCATATACGGTATTAACCGAAAGCGCAAGCAACAAAAAACCAATACATAAAAACGCGAATTTTTTCATATCTGCCCCCTGCCAAAATATCAGCCAACCGGACATACGTGTTTTACATCGTCCGAAGGCTTT
>JAIRXN010000029.1 GCA_031268245.1 Treponema sp.
AAGGCTACCGATGTTCTGGTGGACGGCCCCTTTGTGCGGGAACTCCGCAACATCGACCTGCGCTTCCGGGGATCCTCCAACCAGCGGCTCATCGATGTACGCCGGACCCTCGCCGCGGGAAAGATCGTCGTTCTTCCGGAAGAATAGGTCCGGCAGAACCCATTAGGAACTGCGCGGAAATAACATGTCCGAATGGTCATGTTATTTCCTTATTGTGTAAGCAATGAGAATAAAATGTTGTACATTTCATTCTTGCACAGTTCCTTATGCCTCTAAAAAATGCAGTTTTGCAGAAGCTCAATTTTCGTAGTATTCGAGGCTGTCTTTTTTCCCGAACACCAGGCTGATCTTCGTTCCCGAAATTCCGTCGCTTTCCACTTCGATCCCGGCCCCGTGAAGTTTGGCGCCATGCTTGACAATGGAAAGTCCCAAACCGGTTCCGCCGGTTTTGCCGTTTCTGCTCTTGTCGAGGCGATAGAAGCGTTCAAAAACCCGTCCCTGTTCGGCAGGGGGAATGCCGATTCCGGTATCGGCAACGGAGAGACGGATTTCGTTTTTGTTCTTTGTAACCGTGATGCGGACTTCTCCGTTCTCCCTGTTGTATTTGACGGCATTGTCCAGAAGATTGAACAAAACTTCCTGCAGCACCTGAGGAATGACCGAAACTGCGATGTTCTCTCCTTCCAGGGCAATACGGATATTTCTGGCCTGCGCCGCCGGGTGAATGCGTTCCACCGCCCCTGAGGCAAGGGAGAGAAGATCGGTTTCTTCCCGTTCAAGTTCCATACCGCCTTCATCCAGGCGGGAAAGCAGCATGATGTCGTTTATCAGGCCAAGCAGTCTTTGGGCTTCCCTGTAAATTTTTGCCCCGAAGGCAGCAGCCTCTTCCGGTTTGGAAATTCCGCTGGAAAAAATTTCCGCATATCCTGAAATAACCGTAAGGGGCGTCTTGAGCTCATGGGACACATTGGCGGAAAATTCACGGCGCAATTTTTCCCGGTCTTCCTGTTCTGTTACATCAAGCAGCAGGAGGACTGCGCCCTGAACATTCCCGCCATCCGTCACGGGGTTTGCCATAAGGCGCAGATGGGAATCTTCAACGGAAAGAAGCGTTTCCAGCGGAATTCCGTTCAGGGTTTTTTCCAGGGCAAGCCGGAAAGGCTGGTCCCGCCTCAACTCAAGGATATTGCGGTTTTCCATTGCAGAACTGAGACGCAGCAATTTTATGGCGCTATTGTTGCAGGAAAGTATATGTCCTTCCCTGTCCAGCACCAGAAGCCCCTCCCGCATATTATCGGTGATGGCCTGAAACTCAATCTGTTTTTTCTTAAGTTCCCTAATCTGCTTTTCAATCTGATCCTTCTGTTCCCTGATCCTGGAAAGCAGGGGACTGAATTCTTCATACACAATATTGGTTTCCGGTTTTTCCAGATCGAGACTGTTAAGAGGTTTTACTATACGCATGGTAACGGCGGAAGCCGTAAAAAGAGAGCAGACAAAAACCGCCACTACTATTGCAAGGGTGAGGGGCGCAAGCGTCATCGCCGAACTGAGTATACTGTCCATGCCTACGGCAATTCGCAGAATTTTTCCGTTCGCAAGTTTAACGGCCCTGTAATAGGAGCGCTTCCCCAGAGTACCGGAAAAATGGATGCTCTCGCCAAGACCCCCCGCGGCGGCCGACTGTACTTCCTCACGGTCCGAATGGTTTTCCATATTCCGCGCATCCGTTTCATTGTCAAACAAAACCGTACCGTCCGCCGCGATCAGGGTAAGTCTGGGGCCGGGCGTAAGCGTTTCGAGAAGTTCTTCCCCGGCGGCTTCAATTCCCGCACGGACATATTCCAGTTCAAGCGCCACCTCATGTTTCATCTGCCGGGAGAATCCCCAGTACACCGCAAAATGAATCAAAACCGCCGTTAGTATTATCGAAAGACCCGACAGGAGTCCTGTCGCGATAAAAATGATGCGATTCATTCCCCTTCGCCAATCTTGTAACCCAGGCCGCGGACTGTTTTGACAAGCGCCCCCGCGGAGCCAAGCTTGCTCCTCAGGGTGAGTATGTGGGTGTCTACGGTTCTGGTTTCTCCGGTAAAGTCATAGCCCCATACCTGCTGCAAAAGCTGTTCCCTGGAAAGGACAGCGTCTTCATTCCTCAGGAGATATACCAGAAGATCGAATTCTTTGATGGTGAGCGAAATTTCGCCTCTTCCCGAAGTAACAGTGTGACGCGGAATATTGACGCGGAGATCGCCCAGCCTGAATTCCTCCTGATTCCCCGGCTGAGTCCGCCTGAGCAGGGCATTTACCCTGGCTTTCAGTTCCATCAGGCCGAAGGGTTTGGCAATATAATCATCCGCGCCGCCGTCAAGGCCGGAGACTTTATCGTATTCGCTTCCCTTTGCGGTGAGCATGATGACAGGAAGCCTCGAAAATTTCGAAGAACGGAGTTTCTTCAAAATGGAAAGTCCATCCTCGCCGGGAAGCATGATGTCAAGGAGAACCAGGTCAGGCTTTTTTTCTTCCATGGCCTGCCAGAAACTTTTTCCTTCGGCAAAGCCCTTTGCCTCAAGACCTGAATTGTCCAGAGTATAGAGAACCAGTTCGCGGATGGAATCTTCATCTTCAACAAGATAGATCAAAGGGGGAAGCTTCGCCGCTCTGCGATCCGTTTGAGAATGCATAACGCCGCTCTCCCGGTGATGACTGTCGCTCTTCAAGCTGGCTGCCTCCTTTCGCCGGCGATCGAATAGACCACCCATTCGGCAATATTCACCGCATGATCGCCGATGCGTTCCAGATACTTTGATATCATGAGAAGATCCAGGCACGCGCCGCCGCTCCCGCTGTTTTCCGAAATAATTTCAATCAACTCCTGCTTTATTTTTTTGAACAATTCATCGACCTGATCGTCACTTTTGATCACATCCCCGGCTTTCTGCAGATCCCCTGCCACAAAGGAATCTATACTGGCGGTCAGCATCGCCGCAGTTGCCTTTGCCATGTCGCCGATATGAATACCGCTTTTCAGTATTTCTCCGGGCCGGAGGGTTTCCGGAAAAATACCGCTGCCGGAACTTCTGTTTCTGTAAAAAAAATTTGCCAGTTCCGCAATGTCCGCAGCCTGATCTCCTATACGTTCCATGTCGCCGGCCATCCGCTGCGCCGCGGTTATCTGCCTGAGATCCCCCGCAACAGGCTGTTCCCGGAGGAGAAGCCGCACACAGATCGATTCGATCTCCCGTTCCTTGAGGTCTATTTCTTTCTCCAGTTTAATTGCCTTCTCCCTGAGAGCCGCGTCTTCATCCAGAAAACCGCCCGCGGCGCTGGCAATGGCATCTTCGCAGATAGCGCCCATACGGATAAGTTCTGTATGAAGGGACTCAAGCTGCTTCTGGTAACTCTCTCTCATCAGCCAAATCTCCCGGTAATGTAATCTTCCGTACGTTTGTCCTTCGGCATGGAAAAAAGCTCCTCGGTGGCGCCGTACTCGATCAGTTCTCCGCACAGGAAGAAAGCGGTATCGCCTGAGATGCGAGCTGCCTGCTGCATATTATGCGTCACCATAACGACAGTGTATTGTCTTTGCAGTTCAAAAACCAGATCTTCAATCCTGGAAGTTGAAACAGGATCAAGGGACGAAGTAGGTTCGTCCATGAGCAGAACTTCCGGTTCCACGGCCAGGGCGCGGGCTATGCAGAGCCGCTGCTGCTGACCCCCGGAAAGAGAAAGGGCGCTCTTCTTTAAGCGGTCTTTGATCTCGTCCCAGAGCACGACTTCCCGCAGGGATTTTTCCACGATCAAATCCAGCCTGGGCCTGGAGCGTACTCCGTGCGTCCGCGGGCCAAAGGCGACATTATCATAAACACTCATGGGAAACGGATTCGGTTTCTGAAACACCATGCCTACCCGCTTGCGGAGCATACCGGAATCGGGAGTGCCGTATATGTTTTCTCCGTCAAGAAGGACAGTTCCGCTGATGCGGCATCCTTCCACAAGATCGTTCATACGGTTGAGCGTCTTGATGAAGCTTGATTTTCCACAGCCTGAAGGACCGATAAGCGCGGTAATTTCATGTTCCCTGATTCCCATAGTGATTTTTTTCAGCGCCGGGGAGCCGCCGTAATAAAGAGTCAAATCCCTGACGCTGATCTTATCCATGCCCTGCTCCCATGTTTCCCGAAAGTTTTTTCATCAGAAAGAACGAGACGGCATTGATCAGGGCGGCAAGAACAAAAAGTACTACCGCGGAGGCATAGGCCTGTTTGATATAGAATCCTTCACTTGACAGGCTGTACATGTGTACGGCAAGTGTACGCCCCGAGGAAAACAGACTTTTGGGAATTCCTGCCACCGTACCGGCGGTAAAAACAAGCGCGGCAGTTTCACCAAAGATCCTTCCCGATGCAAGAATGATTCCGGCAAAAATACCGGGAACCGCCGAGGGCAGAACCACGGCCGTCACAGTCCGCAGGCGTCCGGCCCCGAGACTGAAGCTTCCTTCCCTGTACGTACCGGGAACCGAAATGATGGCTTCCTCCGCAGTCCGCATGATGATGGGGAGGATCATAATCGCCATGGTAAAACTTCCCGCCATGATCGAGTAGCCCCAGCGCAGATACACGACAAAGAATAGCATACCGAACAGGCCGTAAATAATGGAAGGGATGCCCGCCAGAGTTTCCGCCGCAAGCCGCACCGCCTTGACCATAATATTTGCGGAGCGGGAGTATTCCGTCAGATATATGGCGGCAGAGACACCGAGAGGGACTGCAAGCAGAAGGGAAAGGAAGGCCATTATCAGCGTATTGATCAATGCGGGAAGAAGGGAAGCGTTTTCGCTTGTGTAAACTATAGAAAAGAGTTCGGGGCGCAGATTCGGCATACCCATTATAAAGATATAAGATGAAATAAACAGAACGATAAAAATACTTATTCCCGCCGCAGCGTATACCAGCAGACGGAGCAGCGGCGGCAGGAAGCGTTTCCGTTCCGTATTCATCTTGTCCTTCCCTTTACCAGAGAAAAGAGCATATTGATTATCAGAATAAAAACAAAGAGTACCACCGCGGTAGCTATCAATGCTTCACGGTGAATTTCCGCCGCGTAACCCATCTCCAGTACAATATTGGCGGTCATTGTCCGCACTCCGTGAAAAATGCTGTCCGGAAGGAGGGCCTGGTTTCCCGCCACCATGATCACCGCCATGGTTTCGCCGATTGACCTTCCGGTTCCAAGAATCACCGCTGCCGTAATTCCGGATCTGGCCGCGGGAAGGACCGCAAAAAAGACAGCCTCCTCGTGAGTCGCTCCAAGGGCCAGCGCTCCTTCGTAACAGCTCCCGGGCACCGAGCGTATGGCGGCCTCGGATACGCCGGCAATTGTGGGGAGGATCATTATGCCCAAAATGATCGATGCGGCAAGCATACTTTTTCCGCTGCCGCCGCCGGCAAGACGCAGGGCCGGAACAAGAACGACAAGGCCGAAAAATCCGTAGACTACCGATGGTATTCCCGCAAGCAATGCAAGCGCCGGATTCAATAGTGCATGAAGACGTTTCGGGCAGAAACAGGCCAGAAATACGGCTGTGAGAATTCCGGCGGGAACGCCTGTAATAATTGCCCCTGCAGTAACATAGAGACTCCCGAGGATCATGGGAGCTATTCCGAAAAGCCCGCTGCCGGGTTTCCAGATCTTTCCGGCAAAAAAATTTACAGGTCCAATCTTGCCGATTACGGGAAGTCCGCCGGCAAAGAGGAAGAGGCATATCAGGATCACACAGAGGATGGAGATGCATGCGGCAAGCAGGAACACTATGCCTACGATCCGCTCTCTGTTCATTTCAGTTCCTTCCAGTCCCCGGCCTTGCCTGAGAATATGTCGCCGACCTGCCGGCGTGAAAGATTTTCAAGAGAATTCTCACGATTTACAATCACCGCGATGCCGTCCACGGCGATCGCGATACTGCTGATACCTTTTTCACTCTCAGAAGATTTTAATTCCCTGGACGCCATGCCTATATCGCAGATGCCGTTGATTACCGCATTCATTCCCGTGGAAGAATCGCTCTGCTGTATTTCGATATCTATATCCGGATTTTTTTTGATGTAAGCTTCCCGCAGTTTTTCCATCAGCGGACTGACCGACGAAGAACCGGCCAGCCTCACGGTGGACGGCGCAAGCCGGATCTTCGGAACTTCCCTGCTTGCCACGGGCAGATACCCGTTCCCGGCAACCACTTCCTGTCCTTCGGCGCTCAATATAAAATTGATAAAGTCCTCCGCCGCAGGGCTCGGCTGATCTTTAATTGCAATCAGAAAAGGCCGTGATATTTTGTAATCGCCTCTCGTGATGGCTGCGGCGCTTGCCTCGAATCCTTCAATCTTCAGGGCTTTAACCGTATTGTTCAACGAACCCAGGGATACATAGCCCGCGGCGTTTTTGTTTCCCGCAACGGAAGCCAGCATAACCGCCGTGTTGTTTGTAATCTCTGCCCGGGCGGTGGTATTATCGTTTTTATTTTCATCAAGCACTTCGAAAAGTTCAACAAAGGCGCTCCGGGTACCGGAACCTTCTTCGCGGGAAATAACCGTGATGGATGTGTTTTCTTTTCCTGTACATCCGGACAGACCCGCACACAGAACTGCCGCCGAAACAAGTTTCACAATCTTTTTCGTCTATTTCTCCTTGGCCGGTATATGGCAAACATAGACCATTACAGAGCTTCTTGCAAAACCCGGGTAAGTTTTGAAAGAACCTCCATTAAGAATAAACATTCAATGTCAAAAGAGGAAAAAGAAAATGTCAAACTTGTGTCAAATTTGGAAACCGGTTTTTTGTGGCACTGATTTATTCTCGATTGAATAAATCAGTGCTTCCTTAGGAACTGCGCAAGAATAAAATGTATAACATTTTATTCTAATTGCTTACACAATAAGGAAATAACATGACCATTCGGACATGTTATTTCCACGCAGTTCCTTAGGTCAAATTTTTGCCTTAGGCTTGAGACGCTTCCAATGCATCCTTGATGATGCCGTATACAGTATCGGAGAGAATCTGTTTCCTGTCCCCGCCCTTGAGATCCGACGTATTGATAGGTTTGCAAAACGTTACCGAAACGGGAACACTCTGCACCCGGTAGTTGCGTTCAAAGACATCGTAGCTTCCCGAAATGGCCACGGGGACGATGGGGGCATCCGCCCTGGTTGCCAGCTTGAGGGAGCCGGGATGAAAGGGGAGAAGTCCCCGCCCTCTTGAACGGTGCCCCTCGGGGAAAATGATCATGGCGTTCCCGGCCCTTATCCGCTCGACGCCGTTTTCTATGGTTTTAAGCGCCTTGCGGGGATTGCCCCGGTCGATGAAGAAGCCCCCAAGGAGGGAGATCCACATATTGAGGAACGGGATGTAGCTCAACTCCTTTTTCGCGATGAAGCCGAAGGGACGGCCGATATAGGCCAGTACCAGAAGTATGTCGAAGATTGAGCCGTGGTTGCTCACGAAGCATACGCCTCCCTTGCGGGGAATATTTTCCCTGCCGGAAACCGTTATCTTACAACCCACAATACGGATGGAAGAACGGCCCCAGAATTGGGCAACACGGTACATTACATGGGTCATGGGTTCCTTCAGTCCCAGAAGACTGAGGATAAAAACCACGAGTCCTGCCGGGATATAGACTAAAATGGGGAAGATCACCAGGCCGAACCGAATAATAGTATTTACAAGATTCATCCCTGCCTCCCCCGAAACCGTTCCGGCTCAAGCTTTTGCAATTCCGAACGGGCTTCTTCCGCATTCTTCCAGACAAAGCCCCGGATTCCCAATGCCTTAGCGGCGTCTATATTTTCTCTCATATCGTCAAAAAAAACAATATTTTCAAAACCGCAGCCCAGCCTTTCGGCGAGAATCTCATAGATTTCTTTTTCCGGTTTTATCAGAGCCAGTTCGCAGGAAAAGAGGGCAAGGTCTACTTTATGAAACACGGGCAGTTCGGTTTTGAGCCAGTCCAGAAAATCAAAGGGCATATTGGAAAGGATTCCCAGTGTAAATCCCTTTGCCTTGACATCCTCCATAAGCTCCAGGGTACCGGGGTTGAAATTCTTCCAACTGTCCGTATCTATGCGGGCCATTTTCAGTATAGTTTCTTCGCCGGCACGGATACCCGCCTCTTTTGCCAGATGGCGATAGTAACCTGCCGTATCAAAACGTCCCCGATCATACTCCCGCCTGCACACCCGGTCTACCTTGTTCAGCTTTTCAACCGGTATTCCTGCAAGGGCGGCAAGGTCCTCCCGCACGGAAAAAGGCGGAGACGTGCTGATTACACCGCCGTAATCAAATATAACTGCTTCTATCATACTCATTATTATAGTAAGTACTGGGCGCTACATGATTCGAACATGTGACCCCCACGGTGTAAACGTAAACGCCAACTATATCACGCTGTATCATGCTGTAAAAATGCTAATAATAACCCTCTTATACTAAGATCTCATTTATTTGTCAATAACTATCATGGTGTATCATGCTGTAAAAAGAGATAGGAGACTAAAAGTATCAGTTTTGTATCAGTTGAATTTCCCCTGGGGCAACCCCATCACACCGGATCCGGGGCGGCGCGGCAAAAAAGCTGCCCCGGACTGCTCCAGAGGTAGTTGTAATGCTTGTGAGAAATATGAGGGTCTGGCCTCTCAAAACCGCTCCACAGGCGTATAGAGGCCTTATACAGGGCGTGGAAACCCCGGGCATAAAAAAATATTGTCCGGGGCAAGAAACCCCGTAGAGGGGCCTTCTCGTGCGTCCTGGGGGCTGTTGTTGCGGGGGTCTGCGGTTCACTGTATGTTTAACATCCACCCCCTGTATGGGGGAGGGGGACTATATCAGGGCTCCGGGTTCAACTGTTCCCTTGCAAAATCCGGCAACCGGGTGTATATTTAAACTGCTGGTCAGGGTCGTTTCGGACGTTAAGCCCAGGGGGGCCGGAAACGGTCAGCACGAGGCACCTGATCGGGCATTTTTCCATAGCGTAATTACCCCTATCTGGCTGTTTCCCCTTTCGACGCTTACTGAATAAACATTCCCGTTTACCCGCTTCGTAAAAAGAATTCTCCGGTTCCCGCGGTTATCAGCGTCAACCAGTTCCGCGCTGTCAAATTCATTCATAACAAAGGGGATAAACGCAAAGTCCGCCGGTGTTATATCCGCCTGGCCCCAAGGGGCCTCTCCCTGCCCGTGCTGCTTTTTAATGTGCCGGGCGTCGCTGTCGGTAATAAAGATGTTCTGAACGTCTTTATCCAGCAGCCCCCGGAGTTCGACCTTCAAACGGTCGGAGAGGGCAAAATCAGCCCGCGCCGCCTGTTTGCTGCCATTCCAGACGCTTTCCGCAAGGCCGACAATGGCGGCGGCCTCCGGGTATTTTGCCGCCACCTCTTGGGCCGTCATATCTCCTCCCCGGTGT
>JAIRXN010000056.1 GCA_031268245.1 Treponema sp.
GGAAATAGAATCCGGGGGCTATGAATTCGGCGAAGATACCCTGACTCATTATCTTAACGGAGAGATTCAGCGGAAGCTGAGGAACCTCTATACGGAGGAAGACAAGCTGTTTGCCGCCAATGCGTCAACGACGGCCAACGATACGGAATTGGGTTCATGGGTAGTTGAAGGCGACAAACTCAGCATATTTCCCGGCGCTTCCATATCCACTTCAAATCCCAATTCTACTGCCGAGAGGCCCGCCGAAGAAAATATTTTTGTCCGGGTAAGCAAATTCAGTTGGGAGTAAAAATGCTGGTGCCGGTTTTTCCCTGAATGCCGTCCCTTGCCTTTTCAAGCAATGTGATGAGGGAAACTCTGCCCGGTTTTGAACGCGCAAAAAGGGCCGCCGCCTCGACTTTGGGGAGCATGGAGCCGGGGGCAAAGTGGCCTTGGCGGATATACTCCTCCGCTTCATCAACCGTCATACGGTCAAGCTGTCTTTCGTTTTCCCTGCGGAAGTTGATCGACACTTTTTCTACCGCGGTGAGTATGATGAAGGTATCCGCATCGATAAGCCGGGCAAGGAGACAGCTTGCAAAATCCTTGTCCACAACGGCGGCTGCGCCCTTGAGGTGGTTTCCCTGAACAATCACCGGGATGCCTCCGCCGCCTGCGGCCACCACGATCTGCCCCTCATTGAGGAGGGCTTTTACCACATCCTTTTCCACAATATCTACCGGCATGGGGGAGGCTGCCATTCTGCGCCAGCCGCGGCCTGAATCCTCTTTCATTACATAGCCCGCTTCCCTCTCAAGCCTCTTCGCTTCCTCTCCGGTGACAAAGCCCCCGATAGGTTTGCTTGGATTTTGGAAGGCGGGATCGTTTTCGTCTACAATGGTTTGCGAGATGATCGAAACAACGCCTCTGTCGATACCCCGGTTCAGCAGTTCTTCCCGGAGGCTGTTCTGAAGGTCGTAGCCGATGTAGCCCTGGCTCATGGCCACACACACGGAAAGGGGAATAAAGGGAGTGCGGGCCTCGGACTTTTCCCCTGCCTCAAGCGCCCGCTTGATCATGCCCACCTGCGGGCCGTTGCCGTGGCTTATCACCACATCGTGTCCGTCTTCGATGAGATCCGCTATCGCCCTGGCGGTTCCCTTTACCGCCATCATCTGTTCTTTGAGGTTGTTCCCCAGAGCGTTGCCGCCCAGCGCAATGACGATGCGCTTTTTCATGTGTCTCTCCGAGCCGCGAGGCTCAAGGGAATTATTGCCGCCATACGGCGGTTCCGCTATATCCGTTCCTTCACCGCCCTGCGTACCGCATGGAGAATGTTTTCATAGCCTGTACAACGGCAGAGGTGGCCGGAGAGAAGCTTGCGGAGTTCGGCATCGCTGTAGTCTTTTTTTGAATCGACGATCTCCTTGGCGGACAGGAGAAAACCCGGTGTGCAGAAACCGCACTGTACGGCTCCTTCATCGATAAAGGTTTGCTGCAGGGCGGACAGTTCCCCGCTCTGTGAAATGAGACCTTCGGTAGTGATAATGTCCTTGCCGTCCGCCCAGACCGCAAGATATATGCATGAATTGAAATTCTCTCCGTTTATGATGACATTGCAGGCTCCGCATTCGCCGACTTCGCAGCCTTTCTTGACACTGGTAAGCCTGTATTCGTCCCGGAGCATGTCGGTAAGAGAGGCGCGGACATCAACGGCGGTTTCGGTTTCCCTGCCGTTTATCCTGCAGCGGACAAGCTTTATCTGTTTTTTGACGCCGGTATTTCCTGCTTCGTTCACGGTCTGCCTCCTGCGCGGCGCATCGATTCTGTTATCGCGCGCCTGGCCATTTCTCCGGCAAGCTGAATGCGGAATTCTTTGCTTGCGCGCCAACTGCTGCGGGGATTGATGTCCCTGAGGGCAGCCTCCGCGATTGCGCCGATGCTCTGGGCGTTTAGCGGTTTCCCTGCCGCTTCCTCCTCCGCGCTTTTTGCTCTGAGAGGGATGGGGCCCGCCACTCCGTAAGCCATGCGCAGGCTTTCGATGTTCCGCCTGTTTTGGGAAAGCCTTACGTTTACCGAACAGCCGAGAGTTGCGATGTCAAGAGCTTCCCTCATGGCGTACTTGATGTAATACCCGAAGCAGTTTTCGTAACTTGTTTTGGGGATGATGATGCCCAGCAGCAGTTCCGCCGGGCGGATGCCGGTCTTTCCTGCCGAGACATAGTGTTCCTGTATGGGGGCCTTTCTGATTCCGTCCGGGCCCCTGTATTCCATGACGGCATCCCAGGCGAGCAGGGTAGAGGCGCTGTCGGCCGATGTAACTCCGTTGCAGGTGTTTCCTCCGATGGTAGCGATGTTGCGGAGCTGCGGCCCGCCGATGGTATCGGCGGCTTCGGCAAGAACCGGTATGTGCTTCAGTATCAGGGGATCCCTGATGATATGGGAAAAACTGGTCAGGGCGCCTATCCGCAGATCGTCCCCTTCCATACGTATCCCCCGCAGCTCATCAAGGCCCTGTATGCTTACAAGGCTTATTCCGGCCAGATCCCCTTCCCGGATCTTGATCAGTACATCGCTTCCCCCGGCGATGATCTTTGCCCCGGGATGCTCCTGTAGTAATTGTATTGCATGATCGGCGGATTCCGCTTCGTACAGGGCTTCTATATCATACATAAAAAATCCTCAATAAAATCATTCTCAAAAATCATTCTCAATTGATAAGTCCGGCTTTTTTGAATTCTTCAAAAAGAACATGAGGGGTCAGCGGGATACGGTTTACCGCAACTCCTGTCGCGTTGAGCAATGCATTACGAATTGCCGGCGCGCAGGGTACGGTCGGCGGCTCTCCCAGAGCCTTGGTACCGAAGACGCTGGTGGGTTCCCAGTTTTCCACAAACTGCGCCTCCAGCCGGGGATGATCCAGCGTTGTGGGCAGCTTGTAATCCAGGAAGTTTCCATTGAGCAGTCTTCCTGTTTTCGGATCGTATTTGAATTCTTCAAACATGCCGTAACCGATGCTCATGCTCATGCCGCCGTGAACCTGCCCTCCGGCGGTCTGGGGATTGATGATCCTGCCCGCGTCGTGAACGTTTATCAAGTTGAGGAGGCGGAGCTTCGCCATGGGAATGTCAATCTCAATTTCGGCAAAGGAACAGCCGAAGCTGAATGCGTTGGTCTTGACCTGTGCGGTTCCCTCGGCAACGAGATGTTCGGCCTTCTGTTCACTGTACAGTGTTTCTGTCGCAAGTTCCGCAAGGCTCATGAGCGGCCGGTTGTTACTGCTTGTAAGTACGATAACGGCGTCAATCATGTCAAGATTCTCAACAGGCATGCGGGTGTACTCATGAGCATAGAGGAGGATCTTCTGCTTGAGAAGCGATGCCGTCTGCTTTATTGCGGCGCCTCCGACATAGGTCTGCCTTGAACCGTAGGCGCCTGAACCATAGGGAGTAATGTCGGTATCCTGGGTAGAGATCACATGAACATTCTGCCAGGGAATACCCAGGGTATCCGCAGTAAGCTGGGTAAAGACCGTGTCGGCGCCCTGGCCTATTTCCGTTTCGCCGATCTGCACCTGAACGCTGCCGTCCTGGTTGAGGATCATCCTGCATGCGGAGATCTCTATGGAGATCGGCCACACGGCAGTGTTGTACCAGAACAGGCTCATGCCGACTCCGCGGCACAAAGGGCCGTTCTGGTTTTGGTAGAGTTTCCGTTTTTCGTCCCAGCCGATATAGGCCTTTCCCTTTTCCACACACTGATGAAATGAATCGAAGTAGTTGATGTTTTTGGTAAAGGGATCCTGCCAGCCTACAGGCATCACGTTCATGAAACGGAACTCCAGAGGATCGAGGCCCAGAGCGAGAGAGAGTTCCTCTATATGGCTTTCAACGGCAAAGATCGCCTGGGGAGTGCCGTAGCCGCGCATGGCCCCTGCGGTAGCAGTGTTGGTGTATACCGTAAAGAATTCAGTCTTCCTCGCCTTCTCGTCCTGATAAAGCTGGCGAAACACATTTGTTCCCTTTGCGGTAACCCCGTGTCCGTGGGAACCGTAGGCGCCCTGATTTGAGAGGGCCTTGTAGGAACGCGCAACGATCCTGCCGCCGGGACGCACCCAGCTTGAAAGGAAGATCTTCTCCGCATGCCGTACCCTTGTGGCATAGAAGATCTCCTCCCTGCTGAGTTCCAGTCTTACCGGCCTTCCCCCGACTGCCCGGGTCAGGAATGCGTTGAGCGGTTCATAGAGGGCATCCTGTTTGTTGCCGAAGCCGCCGCCTATGTAGGGTTTTATGATCCGTACCTTGCCCCAGGGAAGCCCCAGCGCCTGAGCGACAATGCGGCGCACGATATGGGGTATCTGGGTCGAGGACACCACCACGATCCTGCCTGCTTCCATGTACGCAAAGGAAACAACCGGTTCTATGTGGCAGTGCTGCACGATTGGAGTTTCATAAACACTGTCAAAACGAAGAAGGCCCGGTTCCTTGATTGCCTCTTCAAAGTCTCCGTCTTCAATCACCGTATGCTTGAGTATGTTGTTGGGACAGTTTTCATGAAGGAGAGGAGCGCCTTCGGCCATTGCCTCTTCGGGACTCAGCAGCGCCGGATATTCGTCATACTCAACCTTGATCGCGTTGAGAGAGCGGGAAGCGGCCACTTCATTCTCCGCAATGACCGCCGCGATATCGTCCCCGTAGAGCCTCACCCTTTTGTTGAGAAGCTTCCGGTCCGTAGGGTCCTGGTGAGCCGGATTGGTAGACCAGGGATGTCCCGCCGTGGGGAACTCTATGTCCGGCACATCGAAACAACTGAGGATCTTTACTACTCCGGGAATCTTTTCGGCTTCACTGATATCGATCTTCCTGACCAGTCCGTTGGCAATAGTTGAATGAAGCACTTTGGCGACAAGAGCATTCCTGTCCGCCAGGTCGGCGGTGTACTTTGCCCGGCCGGTAACTTTTTCAAAGGCGTCTACTCTGGGTATGCTTTGTCCAATACTCATCTTTGTATCCTCAGGTCTTGCCCCAAAGCCTCACGCAGTTCCGGAACGCACCCTCTATTTAGTGTCTGTCCGCAAAGTAACCGACTTTATGGACAGACTCTATTTAATATAAGCTATTCCCACAGAATATCAAGCCGGTTTTTTTTGACACTCCCCGCAACAATCGAATGGAGGCCGGAACGGAATTCCGCCGGAAGAAGAGCGACAATTTCCCCGGCTTTTTGCATCTCCTTTTCATCTTCAATCTGGTTGAAAAAGAGGATCTTCATGCCTGCCGCCGCGGTAAAGAGTCCCCTGCCGTATTTCCCCGCGCGAAGGCCGCTAATCGCCGCGGCTATATGTTCCGGTTTGATTGTTTCCCCTTCCCGGATTCCGGTGAGATCCGAGAAGAGGAGCGGGCGGTGAATGAGTCTGCCGCTTGCCGCCATGCCCAGAGGCCAGAGTGGTATAATGCCGATACTCAGATCCGTCCAGGGCGGAACAACCGGTTCCCATTCGGCCCATGCCTTGAACGGCAGTTCCCTTGAACCGTCTCCTTCAATAAGAACAAGATCGAAGCGGGAAGAACTTTCTTCAAGTTCATTCAAGGGAAGAGATTCAAGTTTGCCGCTTTTCTCATTTAATTTGCCTGCGACACAAACGCCCTTCATCTCTTTGGGAATGTACATTCTTGTGGTGGTGGTCACAAGAACTTTTTTTCCGCAGCTTTGTTCTGCCAGCAGAAGTATGAGGGAAGTCTTTCCCCCGCTCCCGATTACCGTGATAATTTTTTTTTCAAGTTTATAAAAATAATCGCACAGATTTCTCATTGTTCCCTGAAAAGTTTCCCCTCACGATTTTCCGTTACCTGCAAGATCCTGCCGTATGTGTCCTTCAAAAGTTTTTTCGCCTCTCCAAAATTTTCCGGTTCTACCCGGAGGCATATCCCGCACCTGCTTCCCATGAAGGCGGGCGGAGGCATCACCATCACCGGAATCCCCGCATCCATGAGGCATTTTTCTCCCATGATGGCGTCAACAGTCCTGTTGAAAGTGAACACATATTCAAGCGCTGCGCCGTCACTCAATGCTTTGTCCTAGATATTGATCAGTTTTCCCGCCTGGGCCATTGCTTCGACGATAGCGTACATGTTTGTTACATTTCCCACGGCAAGCTTGTCCTTGAGATTGTAGAAATCAAGGCAGGTTCCGCAGCTTGAGATGATGCAGCCTCTTTCTTCCAGACTTTTCAAATCCTTGACGGCGGCGGAACCTTCCGTGCTCAATGTAACTCCCGAATTGAAGAAGAGGATCATCTCGGGCGGAGGATCAAGTTCCGTCAATGAATAAACAAAACTCTTGATCAGAATAGCGCCGAGTTCTTCGTTACCCGTACCCATTGTATTTTTTCCGATTGCCAGAACCAGGCCGCTTCTCTCTTCCTTCCGGCCAGGAGATCCTTCCTGTGCCGTGAGGATGACGAGTATGTTCCCGTCACTCTGTTTTTCAAAGCCGAAGGCTGAACCCAGGCCCTTGGCCATTTTTTCAAGGTTCTGCCGGGCGATGTCGTTATCTACCAGGATGCGCACCGTGTCTCCGGCAGCGCATGAACGGAGCGCCTTCTTCGCCTCAATTACCGGGATGGGGCAGGGTTTCCCTGTTGCGTTAATGGTTTCCATGAATCGTTCTCCTTTACAGTAATATTACAGGGCACTTTCCCCTGTCCGCAACTTCTCCGATAATTGCCGCATCGGAGTCATCTGCTTTTATGAGATCGCAGAGTTCCTGCGCCCTTTCCATGTCTACCGAAACAAGGAGTCCTCCCGATGTCTGGGGATCAAAGCAGATCTCCTGCACGGCCTCCGCCACGCCGTCTGTTTCCGCCCTGCCCGCCATGTGATTCCGGTTCCGCTGGGCTCCCGCAGTAATATAGAAGGCTTCCGCATACTCAATGGCTCCGGGAAGAAGGGGGAGAGCGCCCGATTCGATAAGTATGCTGTGTGAGTCCCCGGCCATTTCCGCCGCATGAGAGAGAAGCCCGAAGCCTGTAACGTCCGTGCAGGCATGAACCGGTTTTTCCGCGGCCCTGTTCATCGCGGTGATTTTCTCGGCCGCATAACGGTTAAGTCTCTCCATTGAAGAGACCGCCTTCTTTACGAATGCCTCATCCGCCTTCCCGGCCCTCATGGCAGACATTACAAGACCTATGCCCAGGGCCTTGGTGAGGATGAGGGCATCGCCTGTCTTGCAGGCATTGTTGCGCAGTACCAGTTCCTCTTCGGCGATCCCGGTGAGGGCAAGTCCGTACTTTATTTCATGATCGTATATCGAATGTCCCCCCGCAAGAACCGCACCGGCTTCCAGAATTTTTTCCGCTCCGCCGCGAAGGATCTCCGCAAGTATCGCCTTGTCCATTTTTTCCGGAAAGCAAACCATGTTGAGCGCAAAGAGGGGACGTGCGCCCATTGCGTAGATGTCGCTCAATGCGTTTGCCGCGGCGATCTTTCCAAAGAGAAAAGGATCGTCCACCATCGGCGGGAAAAAATCTACCGTGGAAACCAGTACCGTATTTTCGGCAATGCGGTACACCGCCGCATCTTCGTTACCGCCGAACCCCGCGATGAGGGCCGGATCGTTCTTCAGCCTGAGCCCTGAAAGGAGAGGGACAAGGGCGTCCGCTTCAATCTTGGCCCCGCATCCCCCCGACGTACAGCTTGACAGAAGCGACTGCGCCGGGGATTCGCTCCCGCCGTTTTTTACAGGTGAATAATTTGACAGTTCCATTGACACATAGTATAGTCATATTCAGGATTAAGGCAAGGGAAGCACTGATTTATTCGAATGCGAATAAATCAGTGCTACTTTAGTGAGGATATTAATTTGAGAGAAAGCGCTGTTGACGCCATTCTGATGGCCTCAGGTTTTTCACGGCGGTTCGGTGGAGAGAATAAACTGCTTGTTCCCTTCCGGGGGAAACCCCTGGTCAGACATACTCTCGAATTGGTCTCCGGCATTGATTGTATCAAAAATGTTATTCTTGTTACCTCGTTTGATGAGGTTGCCTCCGAAGCCCTGAAACTTTCGAATTTACGGAGTATTAAAATTATTCGCAATGATCATCCTGAAAGGGGGCAGCGGGAATCTGTACGGCTCGGAGTGGAAGCTTCCTCCGCCGCCTGGTATCTCTTCTTCCCCTGTGACCAGCCCCTCTTGGATACGGAAACGGTAATGCGGATCATCGGGGCGGCTAAAACCGAAGGGCGGATTATTCAGCCCTTTTCCCGGCACGCCATGCAGAACGGCCCGGACGGGTCCGGCGAAAGGCGCCCGGGGAATCCGGTGTTGTTTTCCTCCTCTTTCCGTGAAGAATTGTTGTCCCTCAAGGAAGGGGAACATCCCCGGGACATAAAGGCGGGACATCCTGAGGCGGTGTATTCCATTGAAGTAAAAAATGAAACGGCGCTTTTCGATGCCGATGATCCTGAAACACTTTTGGAACTGGAAGGGTCCGGTTGATGCCGGTAAGCTTGATCGTTAACGGGAAAGAAGTTCAGGGTGAAGAAGACCGCAGGCTTCTTGATTTCCTCCGTTACGATCTTCATTTGACCGCCGCAAAAAACGGCTGCGCTTCGGGAGCCTGCGGAGCGTGTACCGTCCTGCTTGACGGGAAGGCTGTGCGTTCATGCGTATTGACTCTGGGAAAATGCGCAGGAAAAAAAGTTGTCAGCCCCGAAGGTTTGAACATACGGGAAAGGGAAGTGTATGCCTTTGCGTTTGCCGAAGCCGGCGCGGTACAGTGCGGTTACTGTATTCCCGGCATGGTGATGGCAGCCAAGGCTCTCCTTGATGCAAACTCCGATCCGGACGAAGCGGAGATCCGCAGAGCGCTGAGGCCGAACATCTGCCGCTGTACAGGCTATGTAAAGATCGTCAGGGCAATACTCCTGGCCGCGGAATTGTTCCGGAACGGCAGACCTGTTCCAAAAAAAAAATTCAGCGGCAGGCTGGGAGAAAAGTTTCACCGCATCGATACGGAAACAAAAACACTGGGAACCGGAAAGTATGCGGACGATCTTTTCTTTGACAACATGCTTCATGCATCCGCTTTGCGGGCCGCTCATCCCCGTGCAAGGATTTTAAAAATTGATACGACGGAAGCCCTCTCTCACCCGGATTGTGTTGCGATCTTTACCGCGGCCGATGTTCCGGGCAATAACAAGATAGGCCATCTCGCTTTTATTTCCGATTATGATGTGATGATCGGCGAAGGAGGCGTCACCCGTTTTGTGGGAGACGCCGTAGCGCTTGTGGTATGTACGGGAAAGGGGAGCCTTGAAAAGGTAAAGGCCCTCATCCGTGTAGACTACGAAGTTCTGGAACCGCTTCTCAGTCCCGCCTCCGCAATGGCGGAAGGAGCGCCGCTGATCCACAACAGGGAGCGCAACATACTGGCCCATGAACATCTTGTTCGCGGAAACGCGGAAAAGGCCATCGCGGAATCGAGGCATGTTGTGAGCAGGCATTTTTCAACACCCTTTACGGAACATGCGTTCATGGAGCCTGAATGCGCCATCGCCCTTCCCGACGGAGATGATAAACTCGTTCTCTATTCCGGCGGACAGAGTGTCTACGATGAACGGCGGGAATGTTCCCGTATGCTCGGTATTAAGCCGGAACAGATCAGGGTAAGGGGACAGCTTGTCGGCGGCGGTTTCGGAGGCAAGGAGGATATGAGTGTTCAGCATCATGCGTGTCTTGCCGCATGGCTTCTCAAAAAACCGGTAAAGGTCTGCCTGAGCAGGGAAGAGAGTATCGCTGTTCACCCTAAACGCCACGCCATGGAAATGGATTTTACGCTGGGCTGTGATGAAGAGGGAAGGCTCACCGGAATGAAGGCGGTGATCGTTTCCGATACCGGGGCCTATGCGAGTCTTGGCGGGCCTGTGCTCCAGCGGGCCTGTACCCATGCGGCAGGGCCCTACAATTTTCAGAACATTGATATAGAAGGAACTGCGGTCTATACCAACAATATTCCTGCGGGGGCCTTCCGCGGTTTCGGAGTAACCCAGTCCTGCTTTGCCATGGAAAGCTGCCTCAATCTCCTTGCGGCAATGGCCGGCCTTAGCCCATGGGAAATCCGTTACCGCAATGCGATACATCCCGGAGAATCCCTGCCCAACGGACAGATTGCCGGAGACGATACGGAGCTTGAGGCATGTCTTCTTGCGTTAAAAGAGAAATTTGAAGAGGTGGCGAAAACCGGAAAGACTGCGGGCATTGCCTGCGCCATGAAGAACTCAGGTCTCGGTGTGGGACTTCCCGATACGGGCCGCTGCATCATCTCAATTGAAAAAGGAAAGCTTCATATCAGAACCAGCGCCGCCTGTATCGGTCAGGGACTTGCAACGGTAGTTTTGCAGATCGCATGCGAGACTACCGGTCTTCCTCCCGGCGTCTTTACGGTTGAAGCTCCCGACACGGAACGCACTCCCGATTCAGGCACCACCACCGCTTCCCGGCAGACTCTCTTTACCGGAGAGGCATTGCATCAGGCTGCATTGAAACTCAAGGCTGCCATGGATGAAGCGCATGGCAGCCTCGCATCCCTTGAGGGGAAGGAATTCTACGGCGAGTATCTGGGCCTAACCGATCCTATGGGTTCCGGCAAGACGAATCCGGTAAGCCATGTGGCCTACGGCTATTCCGCCGTGATGGCGATCCTTGACAACGAAGGCAGGGTTGACAGTATCACTGCGGCCTACGACATAGGGACTGTGGTAAACCCCCTGTCCGCGGAAGGCCAGATCGAAGGCGGTCTCCTCATGGGGATGGGCTATGCCCTTACCGAGGACTTTCCCCTGGAGGGAGGCCGGCCCCTGCGGAAATACGGCGCACTGGGTCTCCTCCGTTCCGATGCGGCGCCCCCCATGGAGATCATCTTTGTAAAGCCGCGGCATCCTTCTTCCCTGGCATTCGGAGCCAAGGGAGTAGGGGAACTTGCCGCCATTCCGGTGTGTCCTGCAATAGGCGGGGCATATCTTGCAAGAGACGGCGTTCTCCGGGACAAGCTTCCCATGAAGGGAACCCCGTACCGTCCTTAAATTTTTTTAACGGATGCGTTATACTTGTAACATGAGTGAAATTATGAGACCGATCCCCTTTCCGGATCTCCTCCGGCAGGTTGAAGGGGAGTACAAGAATCATGCTTCAATCTTTGGTATCAGGAGTGAAAAATTTTACCGGGGCGGCGGAAATTTCAGAATCTTCGGCCAATCCCTTGCTTCTCCGATAGGGCCTGCGGCAGGGCCCCATTCACAGCTTGCCCAGAACATCGCCGCCGCTTATCTTTCCGGCGCCCGCTTCATGGAACTCAAAACCGTACAGACAATGGACGGCGCACAGATGCGCAAGGCCGTCAGCCGGCCCTGCATCAATGCGATGGACTCAGGCTACAATGTCGAGTGGTCTACGGAACTGACCGTAGAGGAGGCGCTTGCCGAATATATCAAGGCATGGTTTCTCTGTCATGTGCTGGCACGGGAATACGGCCTTGCCGAACAGCGGGATTTCATGTTCAACATGAGCGTGGGCTACAGCTTTGAAGGGATCACATCGCCAAAGATTGACGCTTTTATTGAAGGGCTTAAGGACGCTTCAAGAACACGGGTCTGGGCTTCCTGTTACTCATGGATTGAAAACAATACCGGCGTCTTTACACATTTTTCAAAAAAGGATCTCGAATCTATTTCTCCTGCCGTTTCTGCGGGCATTACCCTTTCAACATTGCACGGCTGTCCCCGTGAAGAGATTGAAAAGATAGCCGTTTATCTTATTGAAGAAAAGAAACTCAATACCTACATTAAGTGTAATCCTACTCTGCTGGGATACGAGACGGCCCGCCGTCTTCTGGACGAAATGGCTTATGATTCTGTTTCTTTTGACGATCATCATTTCAAAAACGATCTTCAGTTTGACGATGCGATCGATATGATCCGCCGCCTGCTTGATACTGCAAAGAAAAGTAATGTGAGCTTCGGCGTAAAGCTTACCAATACTTTCCCGGTAGAGATAAAACAGGACGAACTTCCGGGAAACGAAATGTATATGTCAGGCCGCTCCCTCTTTCCCCTTTCCATAAACGTTGCAAAAAAACTTGCCGAAGTTTTTGGAGATGAACTTCCCGTTTCCTATTCGGGCGGCGCCGATGCCTTCAACCTGAAAGATATTCTTTCCTCGGGTATCGCGCCTGTAACGGTTGCCACCACCCTGCTCAAACCGGGGGGCTACGAACGCTTCAAACAGCTTGCCATGATTTCCCGGGGGATAGAAACCGGGAAGGGCATTAAGATGGAAGCCCTCAATGAATTGACTGCCCGGATAAGCGGAATGAAGCGTTACCGCCGGGAATACCGGCAGAGCGCTTCGCGGAAAACAAATTCAGA
>JAIRXN010000107.1 GCA_031268245.1 Treponema sp.
CCGCCCCTTATGGAGTGCGGGAATTCATTCCCGCTTTCGACGGGGGAATTTATTCCCCCCCCCCCGGCCCCCCCCCCCCCCCCCCCCCCCCCCGCCCCCCCCCCCCCCCCCCCCCCCCGCCCCCCCCCCCCCCCCCCCCCCCCCCCCCCCCCCCCCCAACTCTGTGTCATATAACCTGGTAACCTCATACCGCGTATATACCACATCTCCGGGGAAATGTCAAGGGGCTTTCGGTACTATTTCAGCAGTTTGACTTTTACTGAAGAAATTTGCCACGAACGACACGAACCAACACGAACGGAATAGAGCGCCCTCCCTTTTCATAAAGGTTTCTCTTCCCTTTCATTCAAACTATGCCGAATCTAGAGGCAAAATTGATATTATCAAGGCAAAAGTTCGTGAGGTTCGTGCCAATTAAGCTCATCTTCCGGATATTATTCCCCGCCGTCAAGCCGGAATACGTCTTGTTCGAGTGGTTCGTGATTATCTGCGGCTAAAAGTAAAATTACTGGGTACTATTTCAGCAGTTTGACATTTACTGAAGATTATCCGGCGTATAGTCCCTCTCCGATGCGGAGCTTTGCATGTAAAGAACCAGGGCAGAGCCGATAAGCGCATGGATATAGGGAGGGGAGCCGAGTTTGTGGAACACATCCTGGGCGCCGACGCTTTCCGCCTTTACAAATTCATCATCATCCAGATCCTGTTCCCCTGTTTTTTCCGGGTTTTTGGTAACAAAGAAATGTATCTTGTTGGACATGATAGCCGGGTTCGGGTTAAATTCCCCGATTTTCCGAAGATCCGCCGCCACGTAGCCTGTTTCTTCCAGAAGTTCCCGCTTTGCTCCTTCGGCCGGGTCTTCCCCCGGTTCCAGTACCCCGCCCGGAAATTCGAGGCTCAATTCCCGTGCGCCGTGACGCCACTGCCGTACCATAACAAAGCGTCTCCCCCGGGGCGTATCCAGCACGGGGATTACCATGACCCAATCCGGGGCATTCATCAATGTAAAGGTTTTTGATTCCTTATCCGGGGAAAGACTGGAGACTTCATCTATAGAAAATACCGGGCAGCGGAAAATTTCCCTGCTCTTTTCTTCAGTCCAGACAAGCTTTTTGTATTCGGTTTCCATTATTGTAAGATACTTACATTAGCCGATTTTGACAATTCACCGGGAAGCGGTTACTATTTGAAATGTCAGGCGCAAAAATTGAATCATGCAAGGTTTTCATTTTAAGGAGGCCCTTATGGCTATCGTTACTATTTCCCGTGAACTGGCCGCTTTGGGAGACGAGACCGCCCATGAGCTGGTAAAAATATTGAACTATCGTTTTATCGACAAGGGCGTTCTTGAGGATCGGATCAAGGGATACGGGGTAGAAAGTCATAAATTCGAAAAGTATGACGAAAAGAAGCCTTCTTTCTGGGCCTCCCTTTCCCAGGACAGGGACGATTATCTTCACTACCTTAAAACCGCAATTCTCGCCGAAGCCGGCGAAGGTAATTGTGTCTTTATAGGCCGCGGCGCCAGCGTCATGTTGAAGAATGTCCCCGGCGTGCTTTCGGTTTTCCTGGTTGCCCCCACGGATATCCGCGTTGAACGGGTAAAGAGTTACTTCCACTGCGATGACAGGCGCGGGCGGCAGATTGTTGAACAGAGCGATCATGACCGCACGGGTTTCCACCGGTATTTTTTTGACACGGAATGGAAAGATCCCGGGAACTACCATCTTTCGCTCAATACAGGCCATCTGCATCCTGCGGTCTGCGCCGAGAGCATAAAACATCTTTGGGAACAAAGCATGAACGAAGAGACTGAGGCCCGGAGCGGGGCCCGTATCAGGGAGCTTATCCTCGGGCAGCTTGTAAAGCATCATATCCTCTACGAGAAGGAGATCCCGGTTCATTTTCTGGAAAGCTCCGTATCCCCGGGGAAGGTCCTTATCTATGGCGTTGCCAATTCCCAGTCTCTGGTGGAAGCTGCCCTGACAGCCGCACGGGAGGTTCCCGGTGTGGAGAACGTACAGTCCGAAATTCAGGTAGTGCAGGAATACAATATCATGCCTTAACAGGCGGTGTTTTTTATAGTATAGTAGAGCCATGTGTCCCTTCGGGCCGCGAGAGTTAAGGAACTCACCTTACGCAACCCAGGAAATTTAACCACGGACGGCACTGACGACCACGGACAAAAGCCTGAATTTTGACCCAAAGGCCTGAGTTTTCCGTGTGGTCAGTGGCTAATAATATGTCCTTGCGTAACATGAGTTAGTAACTGCGATAGAGCTGGGCAAGCCTGCCGATAACCCGGACATTCTGGCTGTAGGTAGGGCCGAATTCGGGATTTTCGGCGAGAAGCGTCACCCTGAAACGTTCCTTGTAGTAACGCTTCAGCGTTATAGCGTCATCGTCCACAACCACCATGGCGATTTCCCCATTCCGCACAAATTCGGTCTTTTCGATGATGGCGATGTCTCCGGAATTGATCCCTGCGCCGATCATGGATTCTCCCCGTACCTTCATGGCAAAGTAGCTGCGTCCTTTCTTCAGCATCGACCTGTGGAGGGTGATCGTCCCCTCGAAATTTTCTTCGGAGAGAATGGGCAGCCCCGCCGCCACTGTACCCAGGATGGGAATCTCAACTACTCCGTTGGGGTCTTCGCTGCCCTGGGGCCTGATCAGTTCTATGGTACGGGAACGCTTGCCCGCCTGCCTGAGAAAGCCCTTCTTCTTGAGGGCTGTAACATGATCATGGGCGCCCTTGACTGAAATTTCAAAAAAATCGGCAAGTTCCCGGATTGTGGGAGGATATGAGTGAGCGCCTATGTATGATTTGATGAAGGCCAGCACTTCCTTTTGCCGCGCGGTGAGTTCTTTCATCAGCTTTCCTTATCTTTTATATGATGTTTACGCAATTTTGCATGGAGATTACTGGGATAAAGCCCAATAGCCTCTGCAGTCCGGGATATTATACCATCGTTTTGAGAAAGTTTATACTCCAGATAAAATTTTTCGAAAGAATCTTTGGCCGTACTGTAATTTGTATCGAGAATATGCACGAGTTCGATCGCAGCGGGCGAATTCCCCATGCCGCCTGCCCTGGCTTCGGAAGGGGGGTTCTCCCGGAGGAAGCCGCCTAGTTCCCCGGCACTCACCCTGCCTCCCTGATGCATAACGACAATCCGCTCCGCCAGATTCCGCAGTTCCCGTACATTTCCCGGCCATGAATAGGAAGAAAGCATGGAAAGGGTATCCGCTTCAAATTCGATGCCGCCGGCTCCCAATTCCTTCATAAACCGGAGAAGCAGGAGGGGAATGTCCTCTGTCCGCTCCCGCAGGGGAGGCATCCTGATGGGGATTACATTAAGCCTGAAGAAGAGATCTTCACGGAAACGGCCGGCGCTGCATTCGGCGGACAGATCCTTGTTAGAGGCGGTGATGATCCGTACATCGGTCTCAATGGTCTTTTCTCCCCCCAGGCGCTCAATCTTCTGTTCCTGAATGGCGCGGAGTACCTTCGCCTGGGCGTTTTGGCTCATATCCCCAATCTCATCGAGAAAGAGGGTACCTCCGTGGGCCAGTTCAAAACGGCCCTTCCTCTGACTTACCGCATCGGTAAAGGCGCCTTTTTCGTGGCCGAAAAGTTCGCTTTCAATAAGGTTTTCCGGAATGGCGGCGCAGTTTACCTCTACAAAGGGCCCCTGGGAACGGGTCGAAAGGTTATGAATGGCCCTGGCGGCCAACTCTTTGCCCGTCCCGTTTTCCCCGGTGATGAGAATGCGGGCATCGCTGGAAGCGGCCTGGGAAATAAGATCCCGCACCGCCTTCATCGCCTTGCTTTCCCCGTCAATTCCCAGCTCCGCCCGTGTCCGCTGTTTAAGATCCTGATTCTCCAGCCTGAGTTTCTGCATGGTTAGGGCATTCCGGCATACGGCGAGCACCTTGTCCAGGGAGAGGGGCTTTTCCAAAAAGTCGAAGGCCCCCAGCTTAACCGCCCGTACCGCCATATCCACATTGGCGTGGCCCGAGATCATCACCACTTCGATATTTTCCCGGGCAGTACGTATCTTCTCCAGAGCCTCAAGACCTCCCATCCGGGGAAGCAGTACATCGAGAAACACGAGGCTTATCTTCTCATGCTCAAGGAATTCCATTCCTACGACCGCGTCCTCTGCGGTAAAAACCTGGTACTTTTCATCCTCCAAGATGGAGGCCAGGGAGCGGCGGATTCCCGCTTCATCATCAATTATAAGAATCCCTGCATTCATAAGGCCCCCGCCTCCGCAGCCTGCGTATTTGAGAAAGACGCAACGGCCCCAATATCATCAATCGGCAGATCGATAAAGAAGGTCGTCCCTACTCCCTCGGCGCTGTTAAACCAAATGGCGCCTCTATGGTCATTTACGATCCGTTCTACAATGGGAAGCCCCAGCCCTGTCCCCGATTCCTTGGTAGTAAAATAGGGGGTAAATATCAGCGCCCCGTTTTCTTTGGAGATCCCCTTTCCCGTGTCCTTAATGGAAAGGCGGCAGAAACGGCTCTCCCGTTTCTTCACTACGTCGGTACGGATCTCTATGGCTCCCTTACCATCCATGGAATCGATCCCGTTGATAATCAAGTTGGTAAGTATCTGGGTCAAACGGTGCTTGTCTATCTTGACCGAAATATCCTCTTCTACATGGAAAATATCAAAAACCACCTGGGGATGGGAACTCCCATAGGGCACTACCGTATCTTCGACAGCCTCCCGTATCTTTGTCCATGTCCGGGAAGGCTCCATGGGCTTACTCAGGGTACGGAATTCATTGAGCAGGTTGGAAAGTCCCTCGGTTTCCTGAATGATCGCCATCATGGAGGACTCAAGAATCTCTGCAATACCTGCAGGCTCGTTGCGCCAGCGCCTGAGTACCCGTTCCGCGGAAAGCTGAATGGGAGTGAGGGGGTTTTTAATCTCGTGGGCAAGCTGCTGGGCCATACTCTGCCAAATCGAAATCTTTTCCGCCTTGACCAGGGCTGCACGGGATTTTTCCAGATCCTGCACCATGGAATTGAAGGAACGGATAAGAAGCCCCAATTCGTCCCCCCGGCGCGCGAGAATCTGTATCGAAAAATCACCTTCGGCCACCCGCCGGGTCGCTTCGGTCAACTCTACAATGGGAGCCGTCACCCGCCGGGTAAAACTCATCGCTATGATCACCGTCATGAGGAGGGAAGGAAAGAAGAAGATCCCGTAATAGAATATCAAAAGCGGCTTGATATTCTCCCTGATGGTATCGATAACCCTGAAATGGGATTTCCCCGATTCAACAAGCCCCACCGCTTCATCAAAACCGGCGCCGAGACTGTAGCTTAGAACCCTCATGGTCCCCTGATTGGAAAAAAGGATATAACGCAGATAACCTGAATCCCGGGGCATCTCTCTGGACACAAAACCCGGCTGGGGGGGAGGCGGAAGCCGCAAACGCTGTTCGGGAAGGCCGGCAAAGGCAAAGCCTGTCCACACCCCTTTCTCATCCTGACTAAAGTCCTGTACCGCGGCAATTCCCGGGGGCAATTCCTGCCACGCTTCAATTTCTTCGCCGTCTTGTACCATGAAGCGGTCAAAGTTCATGGTAAGCGCCATACGCTCAAATTTTTCAGCATGAAGGGAATAGGCATCCAGCGCAAAATTCTGGGCCGCATCCATGGAAGCTTCCGCATCAATGGTTCGCCAGAAACGCACCACCTCATTCACGCTGAGTACCGTGATCATCGTAACCGGAGCGGCCGCAAATACCACAATAGTGATAAAGTATAAAAGAAGCCGCGCCTTGAATTTACTCCCGATTCTGCGGGCCGCTATATCCCGGAAGAGGCTGACTGAAGAAATGGCCAGAAACACAAGAAGGACTGCGGGAATGGTAAAGAAAACCAGAAGGGACAGAGGCCCCGGTACGGAGCCATCCCGCAATACTTCGGAAAAGAAAGTCCGGGAGAAGAGAAATGCCAGGAAACAGAGTAAAAAATAGATCAACACAAGGCCGCGGACGTTGATGATTGGATTTTTGGGATGAGTTCTTACAGTCTTCAAATAGTATCTCCCCGTTGTGTGCTCATGCTTCCTCGAATTTTGACTCAAAAAGCTTTGCCACCGCTTCTACAGCGGCGGCCTCATCCTCGCCCTCGGCCAGGATCCGCACCTCTGAGCCGTATGAAGCGCCCAGAGTGATCACTCCCATGATACTTTTGGCATTGATCCGGTCGCCGTTTTTTTCAAGAAAAATGGAAGATTTAATATTCTTGGTACACTGTACAATCAGCGCTGCAGGCCGTGCATGGATTCCGGCGCGATTGGAAACAGTTACGGTTTTTTCGGTCATCCCTATCCCCTAGATTATATCGTCGGCGCCAAAATACACCGACCGGGCAGTATCGCTTTCCAGCCATTTGAGAATATTCCTGTTGAATTCCTCCGCCGCATTGTAACCCATCTTCTTGAGCCTTTCGTTCATGGCCGCAGTTTCTATGATGATGGGAATATTCCGTCCCGGCTTTACCGGAATTTCCACTTTGGGAATATTCACCCCCAGAATTTCCATATAATTTTCTTCAGTCCCCAGACGATCATAGATCTTGTTGTTATCCCATTCTTCCAATACTACCACAAGCTGAATCTCCTTCCTTTCCCGGATAGCCCCTACACCGAAAAGGTGAGTTACGTTGATGATCCCCATTCCCCGGATCTCCATGTGGTGGCCGATGATCTTGTTGGCTCCGGTTCCCATGAGGCTATTGCCGTTTACACAGTGAATATCCACCACGTCATCCGCAACCAGACGGTGGCCATGCTTGATCAGTTCCAGGGCCGTTTCACTCTTGCCAACCCCGGAATCCCCCAGCATGAGAATGCCCCAGCCGTAGACCTCCATGAGAACCCCGTGAATACTGTGCCGGGGAGCAAAAATCTCGCTGAGGACACGCATCAGACGGCCTGTAAATTCGGTAGTGAAAAGGTCGGTCTGCAGAATAGGTACCCGGACCTGTTCGGCAATCTCAAAAAAGACATCATCAGGCGAAGCGCTATGGGTAAAGATACAGCAGGGAATGGGATAGCTGAACATCTGGCGGATATTATCCAGATTACCCTCTCTGATCATCTTTTTAAGGCATGCAAGCTCCCCTTTGCCGAATATCTGAATTCTGTCATTTCCAAAAGAATCAAAGAACCCCATGATTGCAAGGCCCGGACGGTTAAGATCGGGAATATTGATGGGATTCCCCAGCCCCTTTCTGCCTCCGATGCAGCGCAAATTGAGGGAATTATGCTCTTTAAGGTCAAGATCGATGAGATCCAGAACCGTGAATTTTCTGTCAGCCATGACTTCCTCCGGTCGGCAAATGAGGCCGTGTCAAAACTTCAGTCTTGAAAACGCCCCGCTTGATAACACAACGCGCCTGCGGCAGCTTGTATATGGCTTTATTCTAAGTGAAGGGAGAATATCTGGCAAGCAGAGGGATAAGCATAGAGAACCGGGGAATAGCGGAGAAGAAAAGCGCGGGCCTGTCAATAGTTTTGTGTAAGAGTTCCAATGTCCAGCCCGGTAACCTGGGCAACTTGTTCAAGAGGCAGCCCTATGTTTATAAGTTTTGTGGCTACTTCACGCCTGACCCGCTCTTCACCTATGGCCTCGCCTTCCATCTTACTCCGCGCTTCCCATTTGGCAATAAGCCCTGTCCTTTCAAGTACCTGTTCCAGTGTTAAATCACTCATCCGTGTCGCCTCCTCTACCGCTTCCGCGTTCGCCCGCACTATCGCATCCAGATACGCCTGTATCCGCGGCCCTTTCCCTGCCCGTGCTATCTCCCCCGTTATCCGCCGTATCCGCTCTACGTTAAGTTCGTTGTCCAGATTCCTCAGCCAGAGGTTCTCCCCTTCGGATAACTCCCGGCTGTCAATGACCTGGATGGGCATGATGTCTCCTGTCACAGTATAAATCCCCGCACTCCGTTTTTCAACAGTATACGAGCGTAGTTCCCGCAGGTGAACCAGCAATCCCCTGGGGTAGCGGCTTTCGATAAGGGTGATGGTAAGATCCGTTATGGGGATGTTTTCCAGGGAGGAGTATAGGCATGCGTAGCCATAGACCTTGTAAAAATCGGTGAGGGAGAGATAATCGGTGGGGCTCTTGAACTCCAGGATATTGTGTTTCCGGAAGATGGCGGCGATATTTTTGTCTATAAGAACGTTTTTTGTTTTTTTAATGATAACGATGTCGATTTTGAGGGGTTCTGCGGTAAGGGGGTATTCGGGCTTAAATTCCAGCACATCCCGGTACTGTTCCAGTTCCATCTGGATCGCCTCGATGAAGGCGGCATGCCATGCGATACGAGGTTCGTCCGGAGACTTTTCATGTCCTTGAGATTGAACATATTCCATGCCGTATATAGGGCATTATCCTGCATGGCGCTTCAATAGGATAGAGAAATTTTTTCTAAAAAAATCCCTCGCCGTTACTGGCGCGGTTACCGGCTTACTTCTTCCGGCGTTTCAGTCCGGCGATTGCCAGCAGTGCGGCCGCGCACAGGGCGCCTATACCGGCAATAAAGGCCCGGGGAAGCCGCTTCCGCATCGGCGGTCTTTCGGTCAGGGAACCGGGGCTTTCAAGCGAAAGCGGCGCTTCCTGCAGAGGCGTCACTTCCTGCGGAAGTGTTTCGGATTTCTGCTCCGCAGCAGGGATTTCAGCCTTTTGCTCAATGGCGGAAACCGTAGTCTCAGGCGGCAGGGCAGCAGGCGCCTCTGCAGCAGAGGCAGGGAGGATGTGCACAGGCGCTTCAACTGTGGGCTGCGGAGTTTCCGCAAGGGCTGAAGGCTGTTGCGCGATAGGTGCAGACGTTTCAACTGCGGACTGAGGGGTTTCCACCACGATTGCAGGCCGTTGTACGGCAGGTACAGGCGTTTCAACTGCGGGCTGAGGGGTTTCCGCAAGGGCTGAAGGCTGCTGTGCGGCTGGAATGGGCGCTTCAACTGCGGGCTGAGGGGTTTCCGCCAGAGCGGGAACCGTAGCTTTCTCAATTTCAGGCTTCGCCTCCGCAAGGACTGTATCCCGTCTCAAAAATATATCCTGGAGGGGCAGGGCATCCGGTTCCGCTACGGGCTGCGGAGTTTCCGCAACGATTACAGGCTGCTGTGCGGCAGGGGCGGGTTCCGGGCCGGGAGAGGCTGCGGGAGGATCTGAATCTGTTTTGTCCTCTTCCGCAACTGTTATGGGTTTGGGTTCCAGTGCTTCGGGTTTCGGGCCCGGTTCAATTTCTTCGGGTTTAGGGCGCTCCGCAGGAACCACGGTACCTGTACCGGTATCCCCTGCAGCAAACTGGGGCAGAACCAGGGTGAGTGGTTCAGAGAGAAGGGCTTGCGGCTGCCGGGAAGCTTCAGCTTGTCCGGCATCCCGTTCCGCTGCGGCTGCGGCAATAATCTCCTCAGGTTCAAGAAGCGCCGTTTCCACCGGAACAGGAAGCCGGCTTTCCGTCAGGCTGCCGGATTCGATCTGTACTGCCAGAGAAGGCGCGGATATCATCTCAAAAGACATTTCATCCGTCCGGGCCCCCGTAAAGGACAGCGTAGATGCAAGTCCTCCGATTCTGGGCGCCGGCTCCGCAGACAACGCTTCAAGAGTCCTCGTCCTTAAACCGGCGTAAGAGTTGCCGCCCAGGGCCCAGGGCGCCGTGGTCAAACGATCCGACAGGGAAAAGCCCCGGCCCCGGTTTTCAAAGAAGGATCCCAGGTACGCATAGTCCCGGGCCAGAGCAGGGTCCCGAATCTGTATTTCGGCATACCATCTATCCGATGAAGAAAAGTTATTCTCTTCATAATAGGAACGGGCCAGAGCCAGCATGGCTACCGGGTTTTCAGGATCATCCTGCAGGACACGCTGGCTGTACCAGATACTGTCCCGGTAACGCTGTTCCAAAAAAGCCGCATTCCCCAGGTTTAACCAGCCGTCCTCATTGCCGTTCCGGGCGGCAATGGCGAATTGTTCCTGGGCCTTGCCGAGCATGCCGTAACTGCCGTAAAGCACTCCCAAACGGTTCCGGATTTCCGGATCTTCCCGCCGGGCAAGCTGTTCCTCGTAGGACTGTACCTGGGGACGGATCTGGGCGCTCACCCACGCATTTATCGACCTGTCAAAAGCTTCGGCAACAGTATTTTCCGAGGGAAGGGCAATCCTGGAAGCCGCTCCGGGGACACTTACCGGGGGATAGATCTCCCAGGAAGCATGCATGGGATAGATCGCCGCCGCCCCGCGCCGATCCGCATCCCGCCACTCCTTGGCTCCTATACGCCATGCACGGTAAAAACCTTCCTTGGGTATCGTTATCTCCAGGGGAACCCAGACCTTGCCTCCGTGGAATATCAGTTCCTCAGGCGCATAGAAGCTCTTTCGCGCCTCTTCTTCGGTCAAACCCAGATCGAAGGCCATGTAGATATGTCCCGGGATAGTGAGGAAGGCGGTTTCTATACCTGCCGACTCCATAAGGGAACTAAAGAGGATTGCAAGATCGTCACAGTCGCCTCCGCGGTACATCAGTGTCTGGTAGGGATAGTTGAGGCTGTCCAGGCTGCTTGAATTTCCCGACAACTCAATATAGCTGGATGAGGGGTCTATGATGTAGTTTATACCATAGATGTTGAGACTTTCAAACATGCCCAGGGCAACCTGGATATTCCGCTGAATCTGGGGCCTCTGCCGGTTCTGCACCATGGAACTGACATAGCGGGAAAACCACTGAACCGATGGGTCACGCGCGGACACAAAGGAAGAAGCCCGCCGGTCATCGTCCCAACTCATGGCATTGCGGTGGAAGATGGGGAGTTCCATGGGAATATCGGCCTGCTTGTTCTGCCCCAGGGCCCGGTATTCCACGATGATCTTCGCATTGGCAACGATACTTTCCGTCAGCGACATGACCGATTCGTTGAAAAAGGCGGATATGGGTATCTCAACAGACTCGCCGGGCTTGAGGGAAGAAGTAACACCGCAGAGCTTGGGCTGGCTCATGTAGCGTTCCAGATAGAAAGACGTCCGGATGCGGGTAATATCCACCTTTTCGTTATTGGTGATCTTTACCGTGGCAAAGGGGTTTTCATTGTACCAGGAGTAGGATACGGGAAAGACAAACTGCCGGTTCAGGGTATCCGCACGAATCCGCGTTTCCCTGGAAAATGCCTCGGTCAGGTTGAGGGAGATTCCAAGACCCGCGCTGACACTATTGATGAAGGGCTCCGGGGTATACGCATATTGCCTGTAGGCGCCGTAAATACCGGCGGACAGGGCCGGGGTAATATGGTAGACAGCGGCAAGCCTGCCACCGAAACTGATACCCGAAATACTGCTCTCGTTCCGGGAGGCCGAGTATAAACCGCCCCCGGCATCGGCCTCCAGCGAAAACCGGCTCAGGGGCCGCCAGAAGAAAACCGGGCCCAGATGGACATCGAGAACCTGGGCCGATCCGCCCCCTATTATCGGCGCGTTGAGGTAGCCTCCCTGAAGAGAGGCCCCCATAAAGGGAAGAAAACGCCAATCAATCCCCGCCGTTCCGGTAAAACCGGGAGTCAGATTACTGTTATCCAGGGGAGCATAAAAACCCGGAAAGAAACGGAGCAGAAAACTCTGCTCCGCATGAAGCCTGCCGGGTATAGAGCGGGCAAGAACAACGGCAAGAACACCTGCGGGCAGGCTTACAAAGCGTCCTTTTTTCCATGCGCGAATAATCATAAAACCTACTCCCTCCTGTCAAGAGCGATCTGCTCCAGGCCGCCAAGAGCGCCCCTGTTACCCGGATCCGACTTCAGGGCTTCCCTG
>JAIRXN010000012.1 GCA_031268245.1 Treponema sp.
TCCAGTGAAAAGATTCTTTTTGCTCGTACCGGGACTCATTCAGACCTGTTTTAAGTTTTCTCAGGAACCACTGATTAGCGTCATTTAATCGGCGTTGCCAAACGCATTGAAGCACTTCACATTCTGCCACGAACGACACGAACCTCACGAACACTACGAACAAATCCGATAGATAAAGTATGGATGGAAATGATAAACCAAGGGAAATTCTTTATAAAGACGAGTGTTTCCGTATCCAATCCTGTGTTTTTCAGGTAAACAAAAAATTAGGAAGCGGATTTTTAGAAGCGGTCTATCAGGAAGCTCTGGAAATTGAGCTTGAGAAGGCAAAAATTCCCTATGAAGCTCAAAAAAAGGTGCCAATCCACTACGACGGCAGGCTGTTGAAACAGTATTACCAGGCTGATTTTGTGTGTTTCGGGAAAATAATCGTGGAAATCAAGGCAGTAACCAGAATCGGTAATGAACACAAGGCGCAGATTCTCAATTATCTTGCGGCAACAGGACTGAAATTAGGATTGGTAGTTAATTTTTGCTCCTATCCCAAGGCGGAAATCATAAGAATTGTCCGATAAATCTGTTCGTGTTGGTTCGTGTCGTTCGTGGCAGAATGTGAATTGCTTCAATGCGGTTAGAGACCGGGGCCCATTTCGAGGATTAGTTCGATTTCACCGCGGGAAACTTTGTAGTTGGCGGCCAGTTCTTCGATTGTCCAGCCTTGCTGGCGGAGTTTGTGGATGTTTTCACGGTCGCGGGGAGGGAGGCTGCCCTGGGATTCGGGGGGCTGTTTTTTGCTGTCTTTGGAGGAACTGCGGCGGAGATTACCCAGAACATCCTGATTTATCTCTTCCAGGCGGGTTTCCGCACGGGCAAGCCAATCGCGGGCCTTGTTCATCTCTTCGATGCGGCTTTCGATGGAGACAAGGGTATCGTCCAGCAGGATAATCTTGTCGGAAGCGTCCTGGGCTTTGCGGCTTTCTGCGGCCAGTTCCGTTACGGCGGCCTTGCAGTTTTCAATTTCGGTAAAGAGGGTCTTTAATCCGCTGTCCGCAAGGCGGATCTCTTCTTCTGTTTTCCGGAGATCGGTAAAGTTGCGGTCTATGCTGTCGCCGGTCTCCTGGAGCGCGGCGTTTTTCTTCTCTATGCGCTGATAGCGTTCCTCGGTTTCCCTGATAAGGTCGTCCAGGCGGCGGAGTTGAACCTGAACGGCCTGGATTGTGTCGTCGGAGGAGGTAACCTGGGCGAGTTTTTCTTCCACAGCCTGGGATGTCTGGATAACCCGGTCGTAACGGGCTTCAATCTGGTCAATCTGGTGCTGGACGTTGATAAAACGGTTCATACGGCTGGAAATATCGTCTTCCAGGCGCTTGATCCGTAAAAATTCGTTCTCAAGCCGGGCCGCTTCGCCTTTGTAGGCCTCCAGTTTGTCCATCTCCCCTTTAAGGTCCTCAATATAATGATCCAGTTCCCGTTTAAGTTCGTTGGTACGAAGGAGTTCCTGCCTGACCGAATCGGCTTCCTGGCCTACTTCGTTGATGTTGCCCCGGATACCGACAAGTTTTTCATCGCTTTCCTGGGAGAAGTCCCGGATGCGGCGGCGTATCTCCTCCAGGGAACTGTCCAGATCCCGCAGCCGGCTTTCGTTCCGGCTTTGCCATTCGTCCAATTCCCGCCGGCAATTTTTAAGGGTTTCCGACATTGAAAGACTGTAGCGGCCGATTTCCGCTTTGGCGGCGGCTTCGGCATCCCGGCGTGTATCCGCCAGATCCGTTTCCATCTGCGTACGGAAAGCAATGCGCTCTTCGTCGGCGGAACGGAGTGTTTCCCGGATACTGCCCGCAAAGGCATCGGTTTCCTGTTTGAGTTCCGCCAGGGAGGCCAGAAGGGTTTCCCGGCGCTCCGTCAGGCTGCTTCGCACTTCTTCCGCAAGGGAATGTTCCATTCCAAGGCGGTTTTTTTCCGCTTCGGAGGAAATATCCGAAAATTTCTGTTCCATTCCTTCCTGCCATTCCACAAGGCGGCTGTCTATGGCGGTACTGCGGCGGGAAAGATCGGCAAAAAAATCATCTTCAAAGACCTTGAGGTTTTCCGAAACGTTGTCGTAGGCCCGCTCTTTGAGTGCGTTAAGCTCCTCTTCCACGGAGCCGATTTCGGATCTGAGGCTTTTAAGCTGGGTATCGAAGGCGGCCGCGGCATCCTGCCGGCTTTGAGCCGCCGTTTCTTCAAAACGGGCAAAATCGTTTTGGAACCGGCTTACGGTCTCCGCCATGGAGATACGGAGTTCCCGGTCGAGTCCCGAGGCATCGTCTGCAAGCTTTTCCAGAGCCTTGAACTGCCGGGCCTGGGCTTCCCTGTGTTCCGCAAGACGATCCGCCGCCGTCCGGAGGGCCTCTTGTTCCATGTCCGCCGCAACTGCCGCGAGGTGTTCTCCGGCTTCTTTACCAATGGCGCTCCATGCGTTTTTCTGTTTCTCCATGGCTGTATTCAATTCGGCGCTGAAACCGGCCCAATCTTCCCGCTGGGTCTTCATGGCGCTCTCAATATCCCGAATCTCCTGAATATCCTTCTTCCATTCTTCCTTGAATTGTTTCCGCCGTCCTTCAATCTCCTGCAGATCGGTCTTCCACTGCTCCCGGTGGGTCTTGAGGCGATCCTGCAGATCGGCCACCATGGTTTTGGCTATGTCCTGGCCTGAACGGAGCTTCTCTTCCAGGCTGCTCTGAAGGCGGTGGAGGCGATCCTGGGCCTGATCCCGGAGTTTGACCAGGGCGGCTTCCTCCATTTTATCGGCCCGCTGACCAGCGCGTTCAACCGCAGTGGCGAGAGTCTTGTTGATCGTTTCAATGTCCCGGCTGAGGGAAGCTTTCCGCTCCGTTTCGATCTTCTCTACCGCTTCCCGGTGATCCTCCACGATGCGTTCGATGGTTTCCGCCCGTGATTCAAGGCCGGAAACGAGGCTTTTTACCGAAGCGAGGGTTTCTTCCCTCATGTTTTCCATTATGCGGATGTTTTCCTGTTCCACGCGGTTTCCCGCGGCGGAAAGATTCTGTTCGAGGGCGGATATTTTTTCAGTCTGAATCTTTTCCAGGGCGCTCAGCTTCTCGGTCTGGGTTTTTTCAATGCCGAGCATCTTTTCTTTGGCTTCGTGTATCCGCTTGCCGGTATTCTCCACAAAGGCGGACTCTTCCCGTATACGGGCCATGTTTTCCTGTACCCGGGCGGTCATCCTGGCCAACTCCGAGAGGGACTTATCGTAATTGCCGATCCGCTCTTCAATTTGATTGATCATGGCGGCCTTTTCGGCCATCTCTTCTCTGGTAAGCTGCTGCAACTGCCGCATGAGTTCGCCGGCTACGTCCCGTTCCGTACCGAGCTGTATGCTGAAATCCCTGACTATTTCCCCCTGTTTTTGCGCACACGCGGCAAGGTCTTCCTTGGCGTTTTCCACAAATTTACGGAGGTTGTTCTGGGCGCGGCGGTTCCGATCCATCTGACGAAAAAGGAAGAGTATGATGACAACTATGAGGAGTGTAATGAGGTTTCCTACGGTAAAAAAGCCCATTTTAGTTAAGGTAACACATAACTCTGCAATTGGCGATAGCTTTTAAAACAAAAGAGGCCGTCCCGCGGCCGGGAGGGCTTCTTCCAAACGGCGGAGCCGATAAGGGCGGCCTGCATACCGGTTCTGAGGGCGCCTTCGGCATCATAGGAGAGACTGTTGCCCACATAGAGGATCTTTTCCGGCGGCAGATTGAGGCGGCGGGCAAGTTCCATGAAGGGCAGCGGATCGGGCTTGAGTGCGCCCAGTTCCTCGCTGCAGAGCGTAAGACTGAAAAGATCCGTGATGCCCAGGTTGCGCAGTTTTATATCCGGAGGAAAGTCGGAAAGCAGGGCCAGGGGAAGACCGCGGCTGCGGAAAGCTTCCAGGCATTCCCTCACGTGGGGGAAGAGGCGGATCTTCCTGAAATACTCCGCCCAGGCCCGGTAGATTTTGTTTTCGATGGCCGCCTTAATCTCCGCGGAGGGACGATTGAGCATAGAGGCAGCCAGTTCCGCCTGATGTTCATAGTAGGAGGCCGGCCTGGGGACTCTGTTTCCCGCAGCCTTTTGTGCGAGCGCCTCTTCCTGCTCCCTGCGTATCCTGGAGCGGGCCCTGCCGAAGGCGATCATGAGAGGCCAGTGCCGCAGGATAACCGGGATAATCCTTATGTTAAGGCGGTAGTTGGGGTAGAGAGTACCGTCAAGGTCAAAGGCGATGGCGGAGAAGCGCATTAAACTATCATACTAAAAAAGGGAAAAAGGGTGAATAGGGGATGTCAGCGGTTTTACTTTTACTGAAGAAATTTGCCACGAACCTCACGAACAGACACGAACGGAACAGGGCGCCCTTCATTTTTCCCTCCGCGTTCATAATACTTGGCTCTTAATACATTCAAACTATGCTGATTATAGAGGTAAAATCAATACTATCAAAGCACAAGTTCGTGAGGTTCGTGCGAAACAAGCTCATTTTCCGGACATTATTCCCCGCCGTCAAGCCGGAATACGTCTTGTTCGAGTGGTTCGTGATTATCCGTGGCTAAAAGTAAAATTGCTGAGGGGATGTTCCAAAACGTATGTTTTTTCGGAATTAACTCCTGTAGAATATAATCATTGTCAAATTTACACATTGGAGGTATATAATGACGCCTATGGAAACTATTCAACTAAACGGGAAGAATCTTTCTCTGATAAAAGGGCCGGTGATTACTCCAAAGTATGAACGGCAAACCGGAACCATGCGGATTGTGCATATAGGACTCGGGCATTTCCACCGGGCTCATCAGGCTGTCTATCTGGATGAACTGCTGGCTTCCGGAAAGGAAAAATTCCTCATTTTTGAGATGAACCTTGTTGCCGATCCGCCGGGGCGGGCGCCGGATGAGCTGCTGGGGAAGCAGGATTATCTTTACACGCTGGTAACCAGAGGCGACAGGGAAGAAGTACGGGTTGTAGGCTCTATCGGGGGCTACCTCAATGCCGCGGGGGCAAAAGAGAAGGCTATTGAAAGGCTGGCAACGGAAACCACGGAGCTAATCACCCTGACGGTAACGGAAGGGGGCTACCATTACAACCAGCATACGGGAGAACTGCTCTGGGATGATCCTGCGGTAAAAAACGATCTGGAAAGGCCCGGTTCTCCTGAAACTGCGGCAGGTTTTTTGGCTGCGGGCCTGGTTCTGCGGTATAAAACCAATAAAAAGCCCCTGAACATCCTCTGCTGCGACAACATTCCTGCCAACGGGAAACTCCTGCGCCGCTGTGTGTTCAGCCTGCTGCGGGAGAACGCCCCGGAGATCATCCCCTGGGTCGAAGATTCCGTTGCCTTTCCCTCTTCCATGGTGGACAGGATCACGCCGGGAACCACGGAGGAACGGGTTAAAGAACTGGAGAAGCTTTACGGTATTGCCGATGCATGGCCTGTTTTTGCGGAAGACTTCATTCAATGGGTGCTGGAAGACAATTTTGTGACAGGACTTAATGCCCCGCGTGTTCCCGATTATGCTGCGGCAGGGGTACAGCTTGTAAAAGACGTGGAGCCTTATGAACTGGCGAAGATGAGGCTCCTCAATGGCAGCCACTCCGCCCTGGCCTACCCTTCTTACCTGCTCGGTTACCGCCGGGTGGATGAGGCCATGCAGGATCCGCTTATCCGTGATTTTATCCGGGAATTTTACATGGAAGAAGTCACTGTAACCCTGGCTCCGGTACCGGGGATAGACATCGAAGCCTATAAGGATACCCTTATCCGCCGTTTTTCCAACAAAAATACAGG
>JAIRXN010000189.1 GCA_031268245.1 Treponema sp.
GAAGCGGCAAAGCGTTACATTATTTCCAGGGGAATCAGCGGGGAAATGATACAACGCTTCAAGCTGGGCTACGCCCCGGCGGATCGTTCCTGGTTGTTCAAATTTTTGACAAAAAAGGGCTTTTCCGAAGCCCTGTTGGCCGCGTCCGGCCTTTTTTCCGAACATTACCCCCGGTCATCCTTCTTCTCCGACCGGCTCATGTTCCCCATCGCGGACCGCCAGGGCCGGATTGTGGCCTTTGGGGGAAGACTCCTCAGCGGGGAGGGGCCCAAGTACCTGAACAGCCGGGAAACGGAGCTGTACCACAAGGGCCAGACCCTGTTTGCCGTCGATCTTGCCCTGCCGGAAATACGGCGGACCAAGGCGGCCTATCTGGCGGAAGGTTATATGGATGTCATAGCCCTTCACCAGGCGGGGATCACCAACGCCCTGGCCCCCCTGGGGACCGCCTTCACCGACGACCAGGCCCGGCTCCTGGGCCGCTGGGCGGGGCAGCTTAACCTGGTGTTCGATTCCGACGAAGCGGGCCAAAACGCCGCCGTCAAGGCCGTCATGACCTGCCGGCGCAACGGCCTTTCCTGCATGGTGGTTGCCCCCGGCCAGACCCCGGAAACGGCGGAGGGGGCGGAGGGGGAGGCGCCGGCAAAAGATCCGGCAGATATTTTAAAATACCAGGGATCCGATGTATTGCAAAGACAAATGAAATGTCTTATGTTAGACTTTGAGTATTTTATATCCCGCAGCAAGCGGCTTTTTGACACTTCCCGATCCGAAGGAAAAGCAAAGGCTATTGCCTTTTTATTTTCGTATATCGAATCCTTGGAATCGGACGTGTCACGGGACGCCTGTTTTGGGACCGCCGCGGACGCCTTTGGGATCGACCGGGCGGCAATCCTAAACGATTACAACCGGAGGTTTACCGGGAAAAAGGCATCACGGCCGGAGGATGTAAAAGAGGACCAAAAACCTCTGCAGACAAACGATGAACTGAATCTCCTTACCCTGGTAATGGTGAATTCGTCGTTGTATCCGGTTTTTCGCGGGGAAGTACACATAGACGAGATAGAGGATGCGGCCGCCAGGGAGCTCTTCATTGCGATGGAAGAGTGTTATATCCGGGAAGAACGCGGCCCCGACGCCCTTTTGTCCCGTATAGCCTCGCCGTCCCTGCGGAACTATGTGGCGGGCAAAGGAATCTCCGGAGAGTTTGCGGGAAACCCCGATCAACTCATGCGGGATGGAATCAAAAAGATCATTCAAAAAAGGCTCAGGCACAGACTTTCCGATATAGCGGCGGAACTGTACGGCCTTGAGCGCAATCCCGCCGGGGGGCGGGAAAACCGGCTCGATGAACTTCTGGTAGAGAAGATGCACATCGATACCGAACTACGCCGCTTAAAGGAAGGCAAGGTATGACCATAACAGAAGTGCAGGTTCGGGATATTGCCCTTGATCCTGCGGTTGTTAAGCTCATTGAACACGCTAAAGCGCAAAAAACCCTTTCCTACGAGGAACTCTCGGATTACCTTCCTGAACACATCGCCAATTCGGACAGAATCGAGCAGGTACTCGCCCTGCTTGAGGCAAACAACGTTCAGCTTATCGAGGAAGATAATGCCGGGGAGGACGAAGGGGAAAGCCGTAAGTCCGCCGTCAGTGAAAAGAAACGCCTGGTTTACAGCGACAAGGAATCTTCCGTGGACGATCCCATCAGGCTGTACCTGCGGGAAATCGGCCGGGAGAACCTCCTTACCGCGGAGCAGGAGGTGGAACTCTCCAAACAAATGGAAGAGGGGGAGAACATCATCAAGGGTGTAATCAAAAAATCAGGAATGATCATCCCCGAATTCCACCATATTTATCAAAAACTCAATCCCAAAAAAGACATTCGCGAACTCAACCTGTCAAAAAAAGAAATAACCGAACAGATGACCGAGCGCCGCCGGCTTTTGCAGAACTACAAGGAAACCATCAAGCTCATCCTGCCGGATCTCCGGGGCTACATGGACCTCAAAAAACACATCATCGCCAAGGGACAGAATTTCTTCGAGGATGCGGAGCTTCTGGGCTTCCGCAGCCGGATCATGGAGGCGATCAGCCATGTAGAGATCCACCCGGAGGAGATCACCGGTTTTTCCGAGAAGTTCATCCAGGCTTCCAAGAAGATCAAACGGTTCCGCAAGGAACAGGAACGGATCGAAAAGCATCTGCGGGTGGGTTCCGTAAAGGAACTGAGGATCATCGGCCGCCGGCTGACCCTCAAGGACGAGCGGGAACAACTGGAGCGGGAACTGGATCTTAACTCCGACGAGATCAAAGAGAAGATCCGCCATATCCAGATGACCGAAAAGAAGATCCACCAGATGGAGGCCGAATTCGAAGAATCCATCGACAGCATCAACCTCATGGCCAAGGAGATCAGCCGGGGCCGGGCCATGATGAAAAACGCCAAGGACCGGCTTATCAAGGCGAATCTGCGGCTTGTGGTGTCCATCGCCAAGAAATACACCAACCGGGGGCTCCACTTCTTCGATCTGGTTCAGGAAGGGAATATCGGCCTTATCAAGGCGGTGGAGAAATTCGAATACAAGAAGGGCTTTAAGTTCTCCACCTACGCCACCTGGTGGATCAGGCAGGCCATTACGCGGTCCATTTCGGATCAGGCCCGGACCATCCGGGTACCGGTCCACATGATCGAACAGATCAACAAGGTGGTCCGGGAAAGCCGGCAGCTTATGCAGGTGCTGGGCCGGGAACCGTTGGACGAGGAAATCGCCGAGCGCCTCGGCTGGGCGGCCCAGAAGGTCAAGTCGGTAAAAAACGTCGCCCGGGAACCCATAAGCCTGGAAACCCCGATTGGGGAAGAAGAAGACTCCCTTTTGGGGGACTTCATCGAGGACAAGGACGTGGAGAATCCCGCCAACCAGACCGCCTTTACGCTGCTGCAGGACCATATCTCCAAGGTACTGTCCACGCTTCCGGCCCGGGAGCAGGAGGTCCTGAAAATGCGCTTTGGCCTGGATGACGGCTACTCCCTGACCCTTGAAGAGGTCGGCCTCTACTTCAACGTTACCAGGGAACGGATCCGCCAAATTGAAGCAAAGGCCCTCAGACGGCTGCGGCACCCAATCCGGAGCCGCAAACTCAAAGATTATCTGGATCACTAAAGGGGACATTATGGCAATGGAAGAGGTGTTCAAAAAACTGCAAACCCTCCAGGACATTTTATCGGAAAAGATAAAATTGGAGCAGGATATTCAGGAAATACCCAAAATTCTGGTAACCCAGGAGGAGATTCTGTCCCGGTTCAAACGGACCTTCGTGGAAAAAAACGTTGAATACGAAAAAACCAGGGCCAATGAATCGGAATTCCGCAATCTCCTGGTGGAGGCCGAATCCCTGCGGGAAAGGTCGGAAAAACACATGGATGCGGTAACGACCCAGCGGGAGTACGAGGCCCTGGACAAAGAAATCCGGGATGCCACGGAAAAGGAACAGCAGTACCGCAAGGATCTGCAGCGGGAAGAACGGCTTCTGGCAGATCTGGACGAGCAGCTCAAGCAGACCGGCGCCCTGATCGAACAGCAGGAGGCGGAGCTGGTCGTCCACCGTGCGGGAATCGGCACGGAGATTGCAGAAAAAACGGCCAAGATGGAGAGTCTGAGCGCCCAGGAAAAAGAACTTACCGCGAATATGGATTCGGAGGTTCTTTTCAAATTCGAGCGGATCATCCGCAACAAAATGGGCCGGGGCATCGTAGCCATCCGGGGCGGGGTCTGCATGGGCTGCCACATGATCCTGCCGGTCCAGTTTGCCAATACCATCCACCAGGGGGAGGAGATCGTCTTCTGCCCTTACTGCTCGCGGATCCTCTACTACGAGGAAACGGAAGAAGGGCAGGAGGACTACTTCGACACCGAAGATTCCGGGAGTCTTTCCGATCTTGACGATATGGAAGAGGAGGAATTCGAGGAAGAAGAGGAGGAAGAAGAAAAAGTAAACGTCGATTTTGAAGAATGATCAACTATAACGATGAACCGGTCAGCCGCGGCGGCATCAAGAAAGCCTTCCCCAGCGGGAAGACATGATCGCCGTCCGAGGAAAGTCCGGGCTCCGCAGGGCATGATGCCGGGTAACCCCCGGGCGGGAAGGGCGAAAGCCCTCCCCGACAGAACGTGCAACAGAAAGTATACAGCCGCCGGAGGGCGCCTGCCCTCCGGCGGTAATGGTGAAACGGCGGGGTAAGAGCCCACCGCTATGCCGGCAACGGCATGGGCCGGCAAACCTCATCAGGAGCAAAATCAAGCGGCGCCGCAGAGGCTTCGGCAGAATTGCCGCCGGCCTTTGCGCCGGCTGCCCGCCGGTTAAGCGCAGGTAGATTGCCGGGGATATCCCCGGAGACCGTCCGTAAGGCCGGTTCAAGACAGATGGCTGGCAGAGCTGCCCCGGATGCATTTCCTAAAGCAGTTCTGATAACAGAACCCGGCTTACGGTTCATCGTTTTTTTTACCGCATCCATCCCTTAATTGACTTAAACCCCTCTTTATAATAAGGTGAGTAAGAATGTATAAGGAGAAAAAATACTCCAGTTCCCATTTCCACCGCAGCTATGTGGTCCGCCGGGTTTCGGTGCTGGTGTTCGTATTTTTTCTGGTCTCCGCGGCCGTTCTGGCGGGCATCATGCTGCAAAACCAGAGGGGGAGAACCGGGAATCAGATGCTCAGCCTTTGGGAAAACGGCGCCTACGCGGATGCCTACGAGTTCAGCAGCCAGGAACTCAACGTCAGACCCCTGGATTACCTCGCCCTTACCATCAACGGCTTTTCTGCCTACCAGCTTGGCATCGCGCAGATCAACAGTTCCGATACCCTTTTATATATCGACCGGTGTATCTGGTCCCTGCGGAAAGCCCTGCTCGGCAAACCCTCCTCCAATATCGGGGAACTTTACTATGTCCTTGGCAAGGCCTACTACCACAAGGGCCCGGCCTTTGCGGACCTGGCGGTGTACTTTCTGGAAAAAGCCCGTGCCCAGTCTTTCCGGGCCCGGGACATGAGTGAATTTCTAGGTCTTTCCTACGCGTCGATCAGGGACTACCGTTCCAGCGTCGCGGCCTTTGCCCAGGCCCTGGAACCGCCGGAAACGGGCAACAATCCCTCAGATCTTCTGCTTATCTCCATCGCCCGGTCCTATATGGAACTGGGAAAGGCCCCGGGCGAAACCCTTGCCCCGGCAAAGCCCTATCTGCTGCGCTGTATCGAAACATCCCGGGATTCCACGGTTATCACCACAAGCCGGCTTCTCTATGCCGGAATCCTCATGGAAGAGGGGAACACCGGGGAAGCGGAGATTCAGTACCAACTTGTCTTGGACGAAACCGGCGGAAACGCCGAAGCCTACTACCAATTAGGCGAAATATACGCGGCCCGGGGCGACAACACCCGGGCCAGGGCAGAGTGGCGGCGGGCGGTTCGCCTTGATCCCGTCCACAAAAACGCTCGTCGGCGTTTGAATATGTAACGGGGGCGGTACGCCCGATTTTGGGGGAAACATCATGTTTGGAAGGAATTCTTCGGATATCGGAATAGATTTAGGAACCTGCAATACCCTTATCTTCATCCGTGGAAAGGGCATCGTCCTCAACGAGCCGTCGGTGGTGGCCGTAGAACGGGGTACCCGGAAGGTGGTTGCCGTTGGAACTGATGCAAAGCGGATGCTCTGGAAAACCCCGGAGGATATTATCGCCATCAGACCCCTTAGGGACGGGGTTATCGCGGATCTGGAATCCACGGAAAAGATGATGCGGTACTTCATCTCCAAGACCCTGCCCCGGTACCGCTTCGTTAAGCCCCGGATGGTAATCGGCATCCCCTCCTGTATTACCGAGGTGGAGCGCCGGGCGGTGGAGGAAAGCGCCTATAAATCGGGGGCCCGGGAAGTCATCGTCATTGAGGAAAGCCGGGCCGCGGCAATCGGCGCGGGCATCCCGATCTTTGAACCCGCGGGCCACATGATCTGCGACATAGGCGGGGGAACCACGG
>JAIRXN010000044.1 GCA_031268245.1 Treponema sp.
GGGAATTAATAATCACCCCGCCGCCTATTTCACCCAGGAAGATAGCGTAGATAACATCATCTTTCAGGGTAAAGCGGATGTCTTTGGGCTGATATTCAATATCACGGAGTTCGCTCATATCGCCGTAGGCGCCCGTCCCCGTTGGGCCTTCCGCGGCAACTTTCCATGGCGCGGTCCCTTCCTGATACATCAGATGAGGATAACAGGATACATTGGGCCCGAAAGCGGCTACCGAGTAAACGCCCCAGTGGGTGTAGATACCGGATTTGTCCTCTTTAAGCCACAAGGGCGTATGAAAATTGGTAAGCGCGCTCCAGGGTTTTGGGTTTAGTGTCATTCTTTTCTCCCTGTTTGTAAGACCTTTCTTATGTTTCCTAACAAAGTACTTATCTCAAAACGTCTATCTAAGTTAGGTTACTTTACTATTCAATTCGCATAGTTGTCAAGTAAAGTATTCCACTTGAGATCACGACCGTCCCCCGGCAGGGAGATACCGGCTATTTCTCCGGGATACGTATGTACTCGTGAGACAAAATATCCCCGCTCCCCTACCCCGCCAGATTAAAGTACACATGGTTGAGCTTCTTGCAAAACTCGGTTAGTGTTCGCCGCCAAAGAGGGTATAGGACGACGAGTTAAGGGATATGGTTAACGTACTGGAAGCTTGGGCCTGCGAATCAACACTCGGCCCCGCAAGGTTTTAGGCTGCCTGACTCCTTACGAAGTTTTTTCACCATAAAATTCGTACTTCAAAAAAAATTCCGCACGATATAAGCTGAATCCATTCGTGATACTTTTCAAGCCCTTACCGTATAGTCCACTTGTTATCAATGCCCTGTTTTTCTTTGTATTCAATCTCGGTCTTAATTTCGGAAACGGGAACCCACTTTACCATAAAGGAGATTTCATTGTTGAACTTGTATGAGTAAGGCTGGTTTTCCTGATCAAGGTAGGGAGAGAGGGTGATCCCCAGCACCGCATTCCAATCCCCCAGGTGGTGGGTAGCGGAAAAATTGAAACTTTTCAGCTTGAATCCCGAACTCCGCCGTTTGGCGTCATCGTCAAAGCGGAACGAATTGACCAGATCGGTAAAGAAATTATTCTGTTCGCCTTCGGGAAATTCCCTTGAAAGGTGAAAAAAGGGCAGCTTCTGCAGATAGCGGAAAACGACGGAATTTGTGGTTGTGCTGGAGAAGCTCAAATCGAGGAAGTTGGTGATACTCATATTGAAGCCGAAGTTAAAGGTAAGACTGGAATTGGTATATCGCTGCAAATCCAGGAGCAGGCTGGTAGTATTATTGACGGTAAAACCGAAGCGTTTCTTCCAGAATGGCTGCTTGGTATAAGTCTTGGAAAAACTGATGTTGATATCCCTGTTTTTCAGGGTAGGTTCTTCTTCTGACTGAACCCAGCCCGTATCCTCCAATACATAACCTGCCTGCCTTGTGGCCGTATATGCTACGGTCAGGGCATTGAGAACATTAAAGGTACTGGTCAGGGTGGTAACTTCGCCGATCTTCTCTTCGGGTTTCTCCTCATGGGGATCGTAATCATAGACAATATACTGTTGAAAACTCCCCCACTTACCAAAGCTGAGCTTTCCGGTTAAATAGAGGGGCTCAAACCTGAGGTAGTCAAATTCTTCAAGATTGACAGGCGGAGGGATGTAACTTGTATCTGTATTGGCATCCTCTTCCTCCTCCTCAGGCTTGGGAAAGACGATCCGCGTATGGGCGTTTGCCTCAAGGATCCAGGCCCGCAGGGTCATATTACCGGAAAATGATTCCTCCCTGGGGGGAAGCTCGTAGGCAAGCGTAAGATTCTGCATCTTATCCATGACGGATGCATTGAAATTGGTTGAAATGGTGTGGGAATCCAGATACTTCTTCTTCCAGGCGCCGTGTTCTGTCTCCCACTCAGGCTTAAGCCCGGTACCGGTAAACTTCGACTTGGCTATGATCCCCTTGAATGCGTACTGGATATTGCTGGTTCCAAAGACCGCATCCCAGAAAAAAGGACGCAGGGTAAAAACGTTTTCATAGGAAGTAGACCAGAAGCTTGCATCGTAGTTCCGTTTTTTGGCCTGGGCGATTTTGGTGTTCTCTTTCTCCTCCTCGGTTTTCTCCTTCGGGGGGATCAGAGAGCTGGTGAAGCCCAAGCCGTTATCCGAGGTTTCATCTACGAATTCTTCCGCGTCTTCGTTCATATAGTTGTAGTCCTGCCAGGAACCGGTACCGCTTATGGTAAAGGCATTGCTATAGAGCCCGGAATTGGTATGCTCCAGGGTGAAGGTGGTACCGGCATCTCCTTTAACAATAGAAAGAATTGAAGAAACTTCGCTCCAGTCTATCTGATCCTGTTCCCTCCAGTGCTTCAGATCGTTACGGAACTGCAATTCCGATGCCGACGAAGGGCTGAAGCGGTAATCGATGCTGAATCTATGACCCCTGTCCTGAAGATCAAAACGCTGGTTCAGGGCAGGCGGACTCTGGGGATCCCGATCCTTTGAAGAAATTTGCGTATCTTCCCCGGTTGCAAAGGGAGAACGGGGGATGCCGATATCCGCAAAGGGATCCTTTTTTTCTTCATTCTGAGTGTTTTGGTTTTGATACTGGTTTTGTACCGAGGGTGCGGCGCCCAGGGAAAAGGGAGTACCCGTAATGGTGGCGCCGAGGGAATAGACGGTAAATTTATCGGGAAAATAAAATTTTCTGTCCGGCTTGTTCTGATTTATCAGCGCCTGGGCCGAATCGGGCGCCCCGGTTCCGGTGTCTGTTCCCGTTCCTGTTCCTGTCCCGGTTCCTGTTGAGGGAGTAGACGTACTCGACAGTTTTTTGGAATCCCTCTCCCGGAAAGCCACGGTACTGGTAAGGTTTGATATGGAAAAGGAATTTACATAAGGATTGAGAAAAGTTACCGAAGGGTTAAACGAACCGTTGAGCCGCCATTCATAGGCGGAAAGAAGACTCTGTTCCTCTTCTTCTTCATCCACGGCCCTGGCCCCGTCCTTCCCGAGTCCTATCCAGTCCATCTCTTCGGAACGTTTCAAAAAGTCGCGATCCATAAAGGGATCGGAATAGTACGGGAAAGCCCACGCAAAGGATCCGTATGTCCCCCCCAGAGAACCGGACATGGTAAAACGGTAACGGAAAGGTATGTCCCAGGAAATAAAACGGGAACTGTTCCAGTCGCTGGTTCCGTCGTACCAGGCAAAGGGAGTATAGGAATTTTCGTTTTCAGGCATCCTTACTACAGTCCGGGAAAAACCCAGGCCTGCGGAAAGATCTATGACGCCGAAGATCCCTTTCCTGGGCATGTTGAGCTCCGTTCCCACATAGGTTCCCAGATTGGTATAGTAGTCCACCAGGGCCTTGAGGCTTATTTCATCCTTGTTCTCTTTTTTCTTTCCGGTACTCTTGAGCCAAACCCCCTGGCGTTCCTTTTCCATGTCCGCTCCGCTGCCGAGGATCCTCGAGATGGAACTTTCCGTTGAAGGATCAATCTTGGGACGCCCCAGAATATAGGTACTCGTCTGGAGGAAACTCCCCTCCCGTGAACGGAGGCCGATTACAGGGTGAAAGATCATCTCATCCGCCGGGTAATAAAAGAAGGGAATATAGAGTACCGGGATTTCCCCTACCTTGAGCACTCCGTTAAAAATGGCAAAATCGGAACCGGGGAGAAGCCAGAGTTTGCTGGCGTTCATCGTCCAAAAGGCTTCGGAATTGCTGGCATTGCTTATCTCCGCCTTGCGCAGTACTGTTACCTCTTCATCATTGCGGGAGATCACGTTTCCCGAAAAACGGTAGACGGTTTCATCGGACTGGCTGCCCTTCTCGGTGAGCCCTTCAAGAAAAACACTTGACCAGTTGTCAAGGTTCACGGTTATCTTCTGTCCTCTAAAAGTTTCTATGGAGTCCCCTTCGGTTTTGACGTATTCCACATCTCCCGAGGCGGACATAATGTTCCGGGTCTTGTTGTAGAGGATCTCCTGTGCCTGGATGCGGTGAACAGCCTCCCCGTCCTTGAGGCTTACCACTACTCCTCCCCGGAGCCGGGCATACTCCTCGTCAACCACTTCCAGGGTAAAATATTCGGTGCTTCTGGCTTTCTCTATGGTGATAATCTTCTGGTTTTCCCTGGGAGGCTCAAGGGATTCTCTGATGCGGTAGTGGTCCCGGAGCCTTCCGGCCAGTTCTTCGCGGGTTCCCCCTTCGGAAAGATTGAGACTCCGGGCCCAGGCAGCCAATTCCATCAGAGAGGAAGTCTTTATATCCATGGCGATGCGTTTCAGTTCCGGATCTTCTTCCTCCGCAGCGATCTCAGTACCTTCAACAGCGTCAGCATCCGCATCAGCGTCCGCAGAAAGGCCGGCCTCTTCCTCCGCGGCGGTTTCAGCGCCTTCAACGGCATCGCCGTCCGCATCTGCGCCGGCTTCTTCCCCGCCGTCCGCCGAAAGGCCGGCTTCCGCGGGAGGATCATCCGGGACACCGGCCCCGGGCGATTCTCCCTCCTGTGCGGCAAGAGAAAAGCCGGCGCAAAAAATGAAAAAAATGAAAATAAAAAAGGAGTGCCGGCCTTTCATTGCTACCGGGCTGGCTTCTTTCCGGAACTTCCGGACGCCTTTCTTCCCTGCTTTCGGTCCAGCAATTCTTTGATGTAGAAACCTGTGTAAGACTTGCCGCAGCGGGCCAGTTTTTCCGGCGTTCCGGTAACCACGACTTCCCCGCCCTTGTCCCCGCCTTCAGGCCCGAGATCGATGATATGGTCTGCCTGCAGCAGCACATCCAGGTTGTGTTCGATCATCACTACCGTATTCCCCTGATCCACAAGGCGCTGAATCACCTCCATAAGCTGCTTCACATCGGCAAAGTGAAGCCCCGTGGTGGGCTCATCAAGAATGTAGAGCGTCTTCCCCGTGGAGCGTTTGGAAAGTTCAAGGGCCAGCTTTACCCGCTGGGCCTCCCCCCCGGAAAGGGTAAGGGCGCTCTGCCCGAGCTTCACGTAGCCCAGACCCACGGAGAGGAGGGTATCCATCTTCCGGGCCACATGGGGAATGTATTCAAAAAATTCCGCAGCCTCCTCAATGGTCATGTCGAGAACATCGGCAATATTCTTTCCCTTGTAGCGTATATCCAGTGTTTCCTTGTTGAAACGTTTCCCGTGGCAGACATCACAGGTAATGTATACATCGGGGAGAAAATTCATCTCGATCTTGATCGTCCCGTCGCCCTGGCAGTTTTCACATCTGCCCCCTCGTACATTGAAGGAGAAACGCCCCGGCTTGTAGCCCCTGGCCTTTGAATCCGGAAGACTGGAAAAGAGATCCCGGATACCGGAAAAGACGCCTACATAGGTTGCCGGATTGGAACGGGGCGTGCGGCCGATAGGGCTCTGATCGATATCTATCACCTTATCGATGTATTCGATTCCTTCAATACTGTCATAGTTCCCCTCCTGCCGGCTTGAGCCGTAAATGCCGTTTGCCAGAGCCGGGTAGAGCACATCACTTAAAAGGGTGGACTTGCCGGAACCTGAAACCCCGGCAATGCAGGTAAAGACGCCGAGGGGAATCTCCACGTCTATATTTTTAAGGTTATGCTCCCGCACACCCTTCAGACAGAGGCTGATCCCCTTCCCTTTCCGCCGTTCTGCGGGTATCTCCATCTTGAGCGTTCCCGCCAGATAGCGGCCCGTAAGGCTTTCCCGGGACTTCATCAAATCCCCGGGGGTCCCCTGGGCAACCACATGGCCGCCGTGAACTCCTGCGCCCGGCCCCAGATCCACGATATAGTCGGCGGTACGGAGAGTCTGCTCATCATGCTCCACCACGATGAGTGTATTCCCCAGATCCCTCATGTAGAGCAGGGTATCGATAAGCTTCTGGTTGTCCCGCTGGTGCAGACCGATGGAAGGCTCGTCGAGAATGTAGAGCACCCCCACAAGACTTGAGCCGATCTGGGTAGCCAGACGGATACGCTGAGCCTCCCCTCCGGAAAGCGTAGCGCTTTTCCGTTCCAGGGTGAGGTAATCGAGTCCCACATTTTTCATAAAGCCCAGGCGGGCATTGATCTCCTTGAGAATTTGGCTGGCTATCTTCTTTTCATTCTTGTTCAGTTTGACGGCGTCAAAGAATTTGAGGGAATCGGATACGGAAAGACTGGAAAGTTCCCAGATATTGAGATGCCCGCCGACCGTTACGCCCAGGGACTCAGGCTTCAGCCGCCTGCCCCCGCATTCTTCACAGGGCTTCTGGCTCATGAACTTTTCGAGCCAGTCTTTGATTCCCGGACTCTGAGTTTCCATATAACGGCGTTTCAGATCGGCAAGTATGCCCGGGAAACGGGTGTTGTAGTCGAAGTAGCCTGACTTGTCCTTGTTCTCATAGTGAATATCGATACTCTCTTTGCTGCCGTAGAGGATTGCGTCCATGGCCTTTTTCGGCAGATCCTTGAAGGGCGTATTCAGACTGAATTTGAAGTGCTTCGCAAGACTTTCAAAACGGCTGCGGTGCCAGGCGCTGTCCGGGTTGTAGGGAAGACAGCCGCCTTCATTAAAGGAAAGTTCCCGGTTGGGAATTACAAGATCGGGATCGAATTCCATCCTGATCCCGAGGCCGGAACAGGAAGGACAGGCCCCATAGGGGTTGTTGAAGGAGAAAAGCCTGGGCTGCAATTCAGGAATCGAGATGCCGCAGTCCGGGCATGCGTTCTTCTGGGAGAAAAATTGCTCCGTATCCCCGTCACTGCCGTGGATAAGCGCCACCATGATCCCGTCCGCCGCACCCAGGGCGGCTTCCACCGATTCGGCAAGCCGTGTACGGATATCCCTGCCAATCACCAGCCGGTCAATGATAATTTCGATACTGTGCTTCTTCTGCTTGTCCAGCTTTATCTCTTCATCAAGACCCACCGGTACACCGTCTATTCTGGCCCTGGCAAAACCGGCTTTTTTGGCGTCTTCGATTATCTTCTGGTGCTCACCCTTCTTCCCCCGGATCACGGGAGCGAGAAGCTGCACCCGCGTCCCCTCCCCCATCTCCATGATCGTATCGATGATTTGGTCTATGGGCTGTTCCCTGATCTCCCTGCCGCAGACAGGGCAATGGGGAACGCCAATCCGGGCATAGAGTAGCCGGTAGTAGTCATAAATTTCGGTTACCGTGCCCACCGTGGAACGGGGATTGCGGTGGGTGGTCTTCTGCTCAATGCTGATAGCCGGGGAGAGACCTTCGATATAGTCCAGATCCGGCTTGTCCATACGGCCCAGAAATTGCCGGGCATAGGCCGAAAGACTCTCCACATAACGGCGCTGCCCTTCGGCAAAGATTGTATCAAATGCAAGTGAACTCTTTCCCGAACCGGAAAGACCGGAAATAACGATAAGTTTGTCCCTGGGAAGTTCCAAATCAATATTTTTTAGATTATGCTCCCTGGCGCCTTTGATAATAAGCTTGTCCATTTCTGCCAGCATATCATTCAAGACACCCCTTTAACAATACGGGGCTTTGTAGGATAATCTGAAAGAGCGGATAATGCCGCACATATTATTGGAAAGGAGAATGCCATGCTTCCCATCGGACTTCAATTGTATAATGTACGTGATGATCTGGCCAAAGACCTGGAAGGAACCTTGAAGAAGGTAGCGGCCATCGGATATCAATATGTAGAGATTGCCGGGCTCTACGGCAAGAAGCCTGAAGCCTTCAAAGCAGCCCTGGACAAAGCGGGACTGACGGCGGTTTCGGCCCACGTGCCCTACCGGGACATGGTCGCCGATCCCGAAGGGCTTATCGGCGCCCATATAGCGCTGGGCTGCAAATATATCGTTATCCCCTACCTCCACGATGACGACCGGAGCACAGGCCCCAACTACGAATGGGTCAAGAAGAGCATCGCCATCCTGGGGGAAGTCGTAAACAGCAGGAAGGCAATACTCCTCTACCATAACCACGACTTTGAATTCAAAAAATACAAGGGTAAGCTCGCGCTGGACGACCTCTACGACAGCCTGCCCAAGAACCTGCTTCAGACAGAAATTGATACATGCTGGGCAAACGTGGGAGGCGTCAATCCCTCCGAGTACGTGCTCAAATACTCAGGCCGCGCCCCGGTGGTGCACCTCAAGGACTTCTACCTCCCCAAAGGCGTCAAGGGAGAAAACATGTACGAACTCATAGGTATTGCCAAAGAAGGAGGGGGCAAAGCTAAAGGCGGCTTTGAATTCCGCGCGGCCGGAGACGG
>JAIRXN010000005.1 GCA_031268245.1 Treponema sp.
GGCTGTCTTCAATGGGGCCGGTAAAGAGGCCGGTAACTTCGCCCGGCCTTATTTCGTTTACAAAGTTGATGTCCAGCCGCATCCGGGAAGCCCTTTCCAGGGTTTCACATTCTATGAGATCCTGAATCCACTGGATATAGCGGGTATTGTTTACGTGACCGTTGTAGTCTATATCCGAATAACGGGCTGTCCGTTCGGCGGCCTTGGAGAGACCCGCCCTGACGGGGAGACCGGCGCCGCCGTCGATGAGGGCATCAAGCCCCTCGTTGAGAGACATGGTTGCCATGATCGCCTGGGGCCGCAGGGGCCGCCGTTTTTCAATGTCTATGATGAGCCAGCCGCCCCGTCCCCGGACAATGGGGATGTCATTTTCGTCCCGGATATCGTAATCCCGGAGCGCAAAAAGCTTCTCACTTCCCCGGGGCCAGGTTCGCAGAACAACCTTTTCACCGTAGCGGGGCCGCCTGTCAAACTGCACGGAGATGCGGGAAAGAATCCAGACCTGTCCCGTTTTCGCCATGGAATTCCGGCCTACACCCAAGGCTTCGGCATGGCTAATAGCAACTTCCTGGAAAAAGTCGAATGCAGAGGAAAGTGTAAGCCGGTCGGAACGGTCAATAACCCCAAAACGCAGTTCCGTGTTTTCCCGCCAAATATTCATGAAACCTCGAATTTAATTTGAATGAAAACTTTTTCGACTGGTTAAAAAATTCTGTATGTCAAGTTTAGCTTACCACTCCCGGGGTTTGAAGTCTTTCGGGACACTGATCCGTATCGTATCCCCCGATTGTTCTAATACAAAAAAGCCGCTTTTGATGGCGAAGGATTTTACCTCCTCCGAGGCTATGGCTCCGGCCGCGGCCCCCAGCAGCTTTCGCTTGTCCTGATGTTCATCCGCATAGCTCCTCAGTTTTTCCATCCGTACAAGGTGGTCCCGCACATCATTATTCGTCAGGGTGGTCTTTACCTCCACCGCCAGGACGACATCCCCGTTTTCCAACAGTATATCCACCTCGGCAATATACTCTCCCCGGGCATCCCGGTAGCGCACATTGGTGGCAGCCCTGCCGAAGGCATAACCGAGATGGTTGAACTTTTCCATGATATTGGGGAAGATCATCTCTTCGATCAAATCGCCGAGCTTACTGCCCAATTTGCTAATCTTGCGGTCGGTTTCCCGCATTTGCAGGGCCGTTTCCTGCACTATACGGTCGGTTTCCTGCATTTTCCGGTCGGTTTGCAGGGCCATTTCTTGCATCTTGCGGTCCGTTTCCTGAAACATGGCCCAGACCTTCTCAAAGGTCAGCCCCATTACCGGTTCGCGTATGGTTTTTTCACTCATAAGGGAAACTTACTTTATTGTTGTATAGTTGTCAAGAAAACGGCATCTAGAGTCTTGTCGATGAGTTTGACCGTTGGCAGGAAATAGACTTGTTCAGTAACCCGGTTGGTTACTGAACAAGTCTAATAATTCAAGAGACGCCATGTATTGATACTAATAATCGTTGATGATTTTAACCAGGGCGGAGCGTATCCGATCGGCCATTTCCTGCTTTTGAGTATAACTCAACCGCTGCCGGCCTTCCGATGGAGGCTCGTTCTTGAACAAATGAACCGCCTCTATACCAAGGGCCGAGGCAATACGTTCCACCATGAGCAAAGATGGGCTTTTTTTCCCCTTTTCCAGTTCAGAAATATAGGTCTGGGCAGATTCACATTCTTCGGCAAGTTCCAGTTGAGAAATTTTTCGCAGTTTCCGGTATTCCTTTAGGTTTGCAATAAAAAGTTCCTGTAAGTTCATCGTGCCCACCCGGGTTCCGCTTTGAATGTCCCATATATTTCCATGTTTTAAATGCTATAGGCTATTGAAAATCTTGACAAAGAGCTATTAGCTGTTTATTATTATTTTAATTACTTATAGCTGATATTTTGAAAACAATCTCCAAAGAAGGGGAAAGTACAGAAATCAGCGCGCCGCCCCTGTGGGTAGGCATCTTTTTGGGGGCAAAAGCCCTCGCCGTGTATGGAAAACCATACACAAAGGAGCGTTTCTATGAAACGGAACATCTTCACAAAATCCCTGGTGTTGCTTCTGAGGATTATCACCATCGTAGCGCTAACCGGATTCTCCCTGGCGGGCTGTAAAACTGACGCGGGCGATGGTGGCGACGGCGGTGGCGACATTCCTAGTGAGCTTGTCGCAATCTGGTATTTTGATTTCAATGGAAATGGAGTAGTTGATGAAGGTGAGGATATTACACCCGCGTATGAATTCAAGGCCGACGGAACTTTGTTGGTGGCAGGCGTGAGTGGGTACTCCTTCACTGTCAACGGCGATAAAATTACCCTGGTGGCTGCCGGCGTGGCGGCGGCTGATTCGATAACGTTTAAAATTGAGGGGAAAAAACTTACCCTTAACGGCAGTCAGGCTTCCGGTTTTGTGGCAGGAAACTACGCGAAGAAATAACCGGGGCCGGTAAGATGACGACCGGGCCCTCCGAGAGACGCGGATCGCCCTGGATTTTTGCGGGGCGGCAGGCGGGTATGACCGCCTGCCGCCCTTTGTTTTTTTTTGTACCAAAACGGTACGCAAAATGCCTGTTTTAAGGGTGTCGGTTTGCGGCACGAAGCTCGTGAAAGGGCTTCTATTCCATACTCCATTGTCAGTTTTGTTTTATCCATTTACAATAGTGAAAATTTGATTTGCAATAGATTATCGGAGGCATATATGATAAAGGCAGTTCAGCTTCGTACCGAGTACCGCGAAAATCCGCTGGGGCTCTATACCGGGACGCCCCGTTTCGGTTGGAAAATTGAGTCGGATAAGCAGAATGTCCTGCAGGGCGCCTATAGTCTGCAGATCTCTTCCTTTGGAGACTTTCATGCCGAACTTTGGGAGTCCGGGAAAATTGATTCAGGGGAATCGCAGTTTGTTTCCTGCAAGGGTTTGAGTTTTGCGTCCTTTGAGAAGAAATTCTGGCGGGTAAAGATTTGGGATAATCTGGGCGAAGAGAGTCCCTGGAGTGAAAGCGCATGGTTTGAAGTTTCCATGCTGAAACAGGATGAATGGAAGGCGGTGTTTATCAGCGCGGAAGATGAAAATGCCGGAGCCGTCTCCGAGGGGACGGCGCTGCGTAGGGAATTCAATCTCTCCAAAAAGATAAAATCCGCCCGTTTATATGCATCCGCCAAGGGGATCTACGAAGCTTGGTGCAACGGGACAAGGGCGGGGGATGAAAGGCTTACGCCGGGCTTTACCGAATATGGAAGCCGGATTCTCTTCCGGACTTTTGATGTGACTGCCGCGCTTAAGCAGGGGCCCAATGCGCTGGGCTTCATGGTTGGCCCCGGATGGTACAAGGGAGACATGGCCGGCTGGATGGGTAACCGGAACTGTTTCGGCACACGCACCGCCATTATCGCCCAGCTCCGGGTAGTTTATGAAGATGATACGGTGGAACTTGTCTGCAGCGACGGTAACTGGAAATGCAATAAGGCCCCGGTGCTTTACTCGGAGATCTATCACGGCGAAGTCTATGACGCACAGAAGGAAGAGCGGGGCTGGAGTGAAGCCGGTTTTACGGAGCAGGGCTGGAAACCGGTATATATAGAAAGCAATGACATTTCCATGCTAAGGGCGGCAGACGGACTTCCCGTTAAGGAACAGGAACATTTCAAGGCCCTCTCTCTCTTTACCACCCCCGGCGGAGACCGGGTTATCGACTTTGGGCAGAATATTTCAGGCTATGTACGCTTTACCGTGAGCGGCAAGGCCGGCGACAGGGTAAAGATACGCCATGCGGAGATTCTTGACGCACAAGGCAACTTTTACACCGAAAACCTGAGGAAGGCCCGGCAGACCATTGAGTATAGCCTCCGGGGCGGAGGGGCGGAAAGCTATAGTCCGCATTTTACCTTTCAGGGTTTCCGTTACATTGCGGTTGATGAGTGGCCCGGAAACCTTGACATGAACAGTTTTGAAGCAATTGCGGTCTATTCGGACATGAGGCCCACGGGAAGTTTTACATCTTCCAGCGAACTTTTGAACCGGTTTGTGATCAATACCGCATGGAGCATGAAGGATAATTTTGTGGATATTCCCACCGATTGCCCCCAGAGGGATGAACGGCTGGGCTGGACGGGGGATGCGCAGATATTCTGCCGTTCGGCAAGTTTTCTTATGGAAGCGGCCCCCTTCTTCAGAAAGTGGCTCCGGGATGTGGCGGTTTCCCAGCTTCCCGACGGCAGGGTGCCCCATGTGGTACCCAACGTGCTCAAGGGCTATCAGCACGGGGATTCGGAACAGGATGAACCTGCCGGAGCAACCGCATGGGCGGATGCGGAGGTGATCATTCCCTGGACTATGTACAGGTACTTTGGAGACAGGGCCATCCTGGAAGAGCAGTACCCATCCATGAAGAAGTGGGTAGACTATATCCGGGGAGTTGCCGAAGGCGGAACGCTCTTCAATACGGGCTTCCATTTCGGCGACTGGGTTGCGCTGGATGCCAAAGAGGGAAGCTATCTGGGCGCCACCCCTAACGATCTCTCCGCTACCGCCTTCTATGCTTATTCGACAGAATTACTGTCAAAGAGCGCCGCCCTTCTGGGCAAAAAGGAAGATGCCGAAACGTATGAAAAACTTCACCGGAAGATTGCCGCCTCGTTTGGGGAGGAATTCTTTAGCCCCAGGGGCCGCATCGCCGCCCGGACTCAGACCGCCTGTATACTCTCACTTTACTTTGATCTCTGTCCCCCCCATGCCCGCAAGAGGACGCTGGATACCCTGGTGGAACTCCTCAAGGAAAACACCAATCACCTGACCACAGGTTTTCTGGGAACCCCCTTTGCCTGCCGGGTACTGGCGGATAACGGGAGGCCGGATCTGGCCTATGAACTTCTGTCCAAGGAAGACTTCCCAAGCTGGCTCTACCAGGTAACCAAGGGGGCTACCACCATCTGGGAACACTGGGACGGCCTCAAGCCCGATGGAACCATGTGGAGCGCCGATATGAATTCTTTCAACCATTACGCATACGGCGCGGTCTGCGACTGGATCTTCAGTTCCGTGGGCGGTCTTGACACCGACAGTGACGCTGTCGGCTTCAAGAAGGCTCTCATAAAACCCCTGCCCGGCGGCCCCCTCGCCTGGGCGGAAACAAACTATGAATCCGCCTACGGTCTCTTTTCGGTACGCTGGGAAAAATCGGACAATGGGTTGAAGGTGGACGTAAAGGCGCCCCACAATACTACTGCGCTTCTGATACTGCCTGAGGCAAAAGCGGGAACCATGGGCGGGATTGAATTCAGTCCTGCCGAAGGCGGGGCCCGCGCGGAACTTGGTTCGGGAGAGTATTCGTTCAGTTATCTTTATAAGGGGCAGGCGTGAAGTAGATTCAGGTTGACAGGTCAATGTAGACACATGAGATTGTTCTTCATTTAAATCTCCAGACCCGCTCCCTTAAAAATTTCCCTGTAGCGGGAAACGCTGTCCCCGTGAACCAGGCGATTCCGCAGGGCAGCGCCCCCGGGAAAGCCTTTTGTGTAGGCGCAGAAATGCTTCCGCATCTCAAAGCAGGCATGTTTTTCTCCCATATCTTTGGCAAGGAGTTCCAGTTGGCACAGTCCTGTCCGAATCCGCTCCTCCATGGACGGCGGGGTAAAGGAACCTGTCGTAAGGTAGGACTTTGCGGTCTTGAATATAAAAGGATTACCCATAAGCCCCCTTGCAAACATCACCGCGGCGCAGCCTGTTGAAGAGAGCATGTTTTCCGCATCCTGGGGCGTATAGAGATCCCCGGAACCGGTGACAGGCGCCGGAATTTGGGAGGCCAGTTCCCCTATGGCATCCCAGTCCGCCCTGCCGCCGTATAGCTGGGCCCTTGTCCTGCCGTGGAGGCTCACCATAGCCGCTCCGGCTGCCACGGCCGCACGGGCGCATTCCATGTAGTTAATGGAATGAGAATCCCATCCGAGCCTCAGCTTGATGCTCACCGGGATTTTCCCCGGATACGCCCCTGCGGCCTTCACCACTGCTTCCACGATTTGCCCCAGCCTTTCAGGATCCTTCATCAGGGCGGCGCCCGCGCCGAGTTTATTTACCTTGGGTACCGGGCAGCCCGCATTGATGTCTATTGCGGAAGGCCCCCAGGGGCCCAGAAGAGCGGCCGCCATTCCCATGCGTTCAGGGTCGGTTCCGAAAAGCTGGATTGCGTAGTGCCTTTCCCCTTCGGCCTTGCGGAGCAGCCGGTCTACAACACTTCCGTCTCCCGGTTTTGCGCCGCTGCGGATCACCGATTCGGCGGATACCAACTCTGTAAAGGAAAAATCGGCCCCCTGTTCCGCACAGATCGCCCTAAAGTCCCTGTCCGTATACCCGGCTACCGGGGCCAGAAAGAGGTTGCCATCCAGGGAAAGGCTGCCGATTGCAAGCGGACGATAGAGATTCTTCAATTACGTATTGGACAAGCCAAAAAACCTGTTGGAATTTTCCCACAACTGGTTGGCCGTTTCTTCTTCATCCATATCGAGCCGTTCCGCAAGGAAACGGGCGGTAATCGGGAGGTATTTGGGCATGTTCCGCTTGCCCCGGTAGTCGGCAGGCACCATAAAGGGGCTCTCCGACTCAATAAGAATCCGGTCGAGAGGAACCACTTCAATGGTTTCATGGAGATTCCGGGCATTCCGGTAGGTCAAATTCCCCGCAAAGGAGAAGTAGAGATTCAAATTGAGGGCCCGTTTGGCGTATTCGGCATTTTCCGAATAGCAATGCAGTACTCCGCCCTTGGGAGGCAGCCTGTCTTTCAGGATCTCCAGTACATCGTGACCGGCATCCCGGTTGTGGATGATCACGGGAAGATCCAGCTTGGTTGCCAGATCCAATTGGGTAATAAAAAGCTCTATCTGGGAATTTTTGTCCCCGAATTTCCGGTAGTAATCGAGGCCGATCTCCCCCACTGCGACAACTCTGGGCATCTGAACCGCCTGTTCAATATGGCCGATCCAGTCCTTACCGGGATTCTGCACCTCCGAGGGGCTTACCCCTACCGCATGGTACACCGTAATGGCGGATCTGAGGTTATCGTAAACCTGGGAAAAATCGTGAAGACTATTACAGATGGAAATAATCCGGGAAACCTGAACCTGCCTGGCTTCCTGGACAACAATAAGCTGTTCAATAGGATCATCGACAATAAGCCCCAAGTGGGCGTGAGTATCAAAATACTGCATGATTTAGTCCAAAAAAAAGAAGATGTAAAGTTCTTTCCCTTTCTAATGAAAGAACATTTTTATTTTTCCAAACTGGATGTTAAAAACTATACTATGGTTTTTCATAGCAGTCAATGAAATTTTGGAAGTTTTTTGATAAATCATTTTATTTTTCTTGCCTTTTTTCAGGTAATCGTTTTACAATAGAAAAAACAGGTCAAAAACTTGAGCTTGTTCCAAAAACTGAAGTTCCGGAACAGCCTCACTTAAAATATATTCATCAGGAGGTAAGATATGATTGAAAGCAGTGCGGAAGTAAAACCGGCAGTCCGCCTCCGTTATGGTATGGTCGGCGGGGGGCCGGGGGCCTTTATCGGCGATGTACACCGCAAGGCCCTTAACCTGGACGGTATGGCGGAGATAGCCGCAGGCTGTTTTTCCCAGGATCCTCAGAAGACTGTAGCTGTAGGCGCCGCTCTGGGCATTCCTCAGGAGAGGCTCTATGCCGCATTTGAAGAAATGGCGGAGCAGGAATCCAAACGTGCAGACAAGATCGATTTTTTGGTGATCACTACCCCAAATACATCACACTTCCCCATAGCCAGGGCCTTTTTAAGCAGGGGAATTCCCGTCGTATGCGAAAAACCTCTGGCTACGGAGATGAAGGATGCGGAAGAATTGGCCGCACTGGTCAAGAAAACAGGTCTTCCCTTCATGGTTACCTATAATTACACGGGGAACGTTACCATAAAACACGCCAGGGAGCTGATTCAAAAGGGTGAAATCGGCAAGGTTACCTTTGTAAACTGTGAATACCCCCAGGAATGGCTCATGGTAGAGGCGGAAAAACAGGGAAGCAAGCAGGCGGTTACCCGTACCGACCCGAAACTGGCCGGACACGCCAACAGCGTCGGGGATCTGGGCTCCCATATCGAAAGCATGGTGAGTTACCTTACCGGCTTGAAGATCACTTCGGTCTGTGCCCGGCTCGACAAGATTCTTCCCGGCCGGGTTCTCGATGACAATGCTACGATCATGCTGGAGTACGACAACGGCGCCAAAGGGATCTACTGGACAAGCCAGATTGCCGCCGGTTACGATAATGCGTTCCGGGTTCGGGTCTTTGGCGCCAAGGGAGCCATCGACTGGAACGAAGAGGAATCCAACTATCTGGGGCTTTCCTATTATGGCAAACCCAAGACGATCCTCTCCCGGGGCAGGGATCCCTTCTATCCCCATGCGCAGAGTTACTCGCGGATTCCTTCCGGCCACCCGGAGGGCTACCATGAGAGCCTTGCGAATCTCTACAAAACCTTTATTAGCGCCCTGGTCAAACTCAAGGAGGGCAAGACTCTCAGTGCGGAAGACCAGGACTGGCCCACCGTGGAGATGGGCGTGGATGGAGTCAAATTTATAAGCAAGTGCGTGGAAAGCTCCGAAAAGGGAGCCGTTTGGATCAAATTCTAGGAGGATACTATGTCCAGACCAGTTACCATTTTTACAGGACAATGGGCCGATTTGCCCTTTGATGTTATGTGCGGGAAGGTTAAATCCTTCGGTTACGACGGGGTGGAGATCGCATGCTGGGGAGATCATCTGGATCTCAAGAAAGCGGCGACAGACCCTGCCTATGTGGAGGATCGTAAGAAGATCCTCGCCAAACACGGCCTCAAATGCTGGGCCATCGGAACCCACCTTGTGGGCCAGTGTGTGGGGGATCTCTGGGATCCCCGGCTGGACGGTTTTGCCCCCAGCGGGCTTGCCGGCAAACCGGATGAGATCCGCGCCTGGGCCGTCGAATACATGAAGTACGCCGCCGCCGCCGCCAAAAACATGGGAGTTTCGGTGGTAACCGGCTTTATGGGGAGTCCAATCTGGAAGTATTGGTATAGTTTCCCCCAGACCAGCGAGAAGATGATTGATGACGGCTTCAAGGAGATTGTCAGCCTCTGGACTCCGATCTTTGATGAATTTGACAGGCAGGGCATCAAGTTTGCCCTGGAAGTGCATCCCACGGAGATCGCCTTTGATTACTACACCGCAGAAAGACTCCTTAAGGAATTCAAGTACCGGCCTACCCTGGGTTTCAACTTCGATCCCTCCCATCTTATCTGGCAGGGAGTAACTCCCCATATATTCCTCCGGGATTTTGCCAAATACATCTACCATGTCCACATGAAAGATGCGGCAGTTACCCCGGACGGCAAGGCGGGGATCATCGGCAGCCACATCGCCTTTGGGGACACCAGGCGGGGCTGGAATTTCCGCTCCCTGGGGCACGGGAATGTCAACTTTGAAGACATCATCCGGGAACTCAATGTCATGAACTACCAGGGGCCCCTTTCGGTGGAATGGGAAGATTCCGGCATGGAACGGGAATACGGCGCCAAAGAAGCCTGTGAGTTTGTACGGAAGGTGGATTTCTCCCCCTCTAACGTGGCCTTTGATGGCGCACTGAAATCCGACTAGGAAAGTATGGCTTCGAACAAGGGCAGTGATATTATTCTTTCCATCCAGGGCATCACCAAGGAATTTGACGGGGTGAAGGTCCTGGATAATGTCTCCTTCGACATAAGATGCGGGGAGATCATGGGCCTTATCGGAGAGAACGGCGCCGGAAAGTCCACCCTCATCAAGATCATTACCGGCATATATTCCCCCAGCGGGGGGAGCCTTGCCCTCAACGGCAAAGCGGTAACTATCCCCGATTATATCACCGCCAAGAGTCTGGGTATCAGCCTGGTTCCCCAGGAGTTCAATCTTATCAATACCCTGGCGGTCTACGAGAATATTTTCCTGGGAAATGAAATCCGCTTAAAGTCCGGGCTTCTGGACAAGCCGAAGATGAGGGAACTGGCCGCCAAACAGCTTGTCGAGCTAAAAATGCCCATAGGGGTGAACCAGCTTGTAAGCCGTCTTTCCGTGGCGGAAAAACAGATGGTGGAGATCTCCAAAGCCCTGGTGCTTCATTCAAACATCCTTATTATGGATGAACCCAGCACTACACTCACCGGCCACGAAGTGGAAACTCTCTTTACCCTGATGCAGGATCTCAAGGCCCAGGGGGTAACGATGATCTTTGTGTCCCACAAGCTGGGAGAGATCAAGACCATCTGTGACCGGGTAACGGTGCTCCGGGACGGCAAGCTGATCAGTGTGGACGATGTGAAGAATGTCAACGAAGAAGACATAGCCCGCAAGATGATAGGCCGCACGGATTTTCATCAGATTTTTCCCAAAAAGCTCCCCAGAGATTCGGGAACAGAGATTCTGGAAGTGGAGAATCTGAACATCCCCGGCCTGCTCAAGAATATTTCCTTCAGCCTTCGCAGGGGAGAGGTATTGGGTTTTGCGGGCCTTGTAGGTTCGGGCCGTACCGAACTGGCTGAGGCGGTGATGGGCCTGCGGCAGATTCACGAGGGGAACATAAACATTGCGGGGAAGGGAAAGGTAAACATAAAGAACGCCGCCTCCGCGGCGGAACTGAGCCTGGGCTACCTTTCGGAAGACAGGCAGGGTAAGGGCATCGTGCAGGGCTTTAACCTTCCCCAGAATATCACGCTGATAAGCCTTAAAAATTATATGAAGGGAATCTTCATCAATAAATCCGCCGAGGCGGAGAAGACCGGGAAGTATATCAAGACCTTCAGGATTGCCGCGGCAAGCCAGAAGATGCCCCTGCGCTACCTTTCCGGCGGCAACCAGCAGAAAGTCTACCTTTCCCGCTGGGTTGACACCAATCCTGCAATCCTTATACTGGATGAACCGACCAGAGGCATTGATGTAAGCGCCAAGCAGGAGATCTATGAATTTATCCATCAACTGGCCGGGCAGGGTATCTCCTGCATTGTTATTTCTTCCGAGCTGGAAGAGGTGATAGGACTTTGCAGCAGGGTTTATGTCATGCGGGAAGGCTCTCTGGCAGGCTGTCTTGAGGGAAACAATATAAACGAAGAAGAGATCATGTTTCACGCAACAGGTATAAAGGGGAATTAATCCATGAGCGACACGGCAATGAATACAAAGGGATTCGGTATCGCCGGGGGTATACGGTTTTTTTTCAGAAATTTTAAATGGAGCGAACATTCCACGGGGCTTGCCTTTATTGTAGTATTTGTACTGGCGGCAATTGTTGGCTGGCCAACCTTTCTCAAACCCGGCAACCTTCTGACTATACTCTGGCAGATTTCCTATACCGGTGTTATCGCGCTGGGCATGACATTAATCATCATTTCCGGGGGCATCGATCTTTCCGTAGGTTCCATGATGGCTATAGTAGGCGGAGTATCACTGTTTCTGCTCAACTGGCTTACGGCCCGTATCTCTCCGACAGCGGCAATACTGATCTGCATCGTTTTTTGCCCTCTCTTTGGAACTGTCTGCGGGGCGTTTAACGGCTTTCTGGTGACCAAGTGCAAAATAACCCCTTTCATTGCAACCCTGGGAACCATGTCTATCTTCCGTTCCCTGATCCAGCAATTTTCAAAGGCGGCCAACATTGTTTCTGTCAATAGGGGCTACCAGAATTTTGGGGGAAGTTATCAGTCCGCCATGTTCTATGCGGTGGGGGGCTTTGTTCTTTTTGCCCTTATCTTTCATCTTCTGCTGCACAATACCCGGTTGGGCCGTTATATCTGCGCCGTAGGCGCCAATGAACAGGTGGCACGGTATTCGGCGATCAATGTAACGCTGATAAAGTTTCTGCCCTATGTTATCACCGGTTTTTCCGTCGGGATCTGCGCCCTGCTCTGGTCAAGCAGAATGAATACGATCCAGCCGACCAGCGACGGCATGAATTATGAACTCAATGTTATTGCGGCGGTGGTCATAGGCGGCACTTCGATGTCCGGGGGCAAGGGAACGATTATCGGTACTATTATGGGGGCAATTATACTGGGAATGATAAACAGCATGCTTGTATTGGGCGGAGTGTCATCATTCCTGCAGCAGGCTGCCCGCGGTTTGGTAATAATTGTAGCTGTATTGCTGCAATATAATAACAATAACAAGTAGGAGGATTCTTATGAAGAAAGTATGTTTACTTCTTCTCTGTGTGCTGATTGCCGTTTCAGCATTTGCGGCAGGCAGGAAGGATAGTACCGTTAAAATCGGTGTTGCCATTCCCAGTGCGGATCATGGATGGACAAGCGGTATCGGCTGGTGGGCCAACCACAAAGTCGATGAAATCAACCAGGCCAGCCCCGGCAAGTTTGAGTTCCGGGTGGTGCTGGCGGCTACTCCTCAGGAACAGGTTGGACAGGTGGAAAGTCTTCTTCAGTGGGGGATCAAGTATCTGGTCATTCTGCCCCACGAGGCGGCGCCCCTTACCCCCGTCATGAAACAGGCTCATGATCAGGGAGTCAGAATAATCGCTGTAGATCGCGGTATTGAACCCGATAACTTCGGCTGTATCTATATGGCCGGCGATAATGCTCAGATGGGAACTCTTTCCGGGCAGTGGCTTGCCAGTGCCATGAAGGCTGAAGGGCTCACAAACTATATCGCCATCGGCGGAATGCCTATCCCCATCGACACCGAGCGGATGAATGGTTTCTTCCCCGAGATGAACAAAGAATCTTCCCTGGTGCCCCTCCTGGGCAGAGACAGGTATGAATTCTGCGATTTCCAGGCCCAGAAAGCCCTGGCTCTGATGCAGACTTATTTCCAGCAGTATCCCAAGATCGACGCAGTGTTCTGTCAGGATGATGATGCCCTGCAGGGCGTACTCCAGGCAATTCGGGAATCAGGCCGGACAGATATCAAGATCGCTCTGGGCGGAGCCGGATCAAAACCTGTATATCAGATGATCATGAATAATGATCCCCTGGTACGAGCCACCACTCTCTATCATCCTTCAATGATTGCCGACGGCGTTCAATATGCGGTAGATGTGGCGAACGGTGTCAAGAGCGACAGTTTCCACAACGAGAGCAAGTCTGTGCCGGTAAAGGTGCCTTCCGCCCTTATCGACAAAGCCAATGTGAACCAGTACTATCAGCCTGATTCGCCCTTCTAAGCGGATCAGCAGTTTGAATTCGTGAGGAAAACCGGCTGCAGCGGGTACAGGGATTCTGTGCCCCTGCAGCTGTTTTTTTGAGGCCGTTTTAAAATGCCGGATTTTGAAACGACGGCCTTGAATTTAAAAGACATGATCGCTTTAAACCCCAGGAGTCCCAATGAAACTGTTAATCGTTGTTCCCACCTATAATGAAATTGAAAATATAGAATCCTTTATCCCCGCCCTCTTTGCGGTTATCGATGAAAGTACGGGCGTTCTGATTATTGACGATAATTCCCCTGACGGTACCGGGGAGGCGGTAGAAAAACTGACGGAAAAATATGCCGGGCGTCTGCAGCTTGTGAAGCGGCCGGAGAAGCAGGGGGTTGCTACGGCCTACATTGAAGGCTTCAGGCTTGGTATGAAACAGGGCTGCGATGCCTTTCTGGAGATAGACGCCGACTTTTCCCACAATCCTGAATACATCCCCGAACTGGTAGAAAAATTGAAAACCCATGACGTCGCGATTGGTTCCCGGAATATCCGGGGCGGCGGGGTTGAAGGTTGGTCTGCGCTGCGGAACTTTGTTTCCAAAGGAGGTTCCCTCTATTCCCGGCTGATACTTGGCTGTCCGGTGAAGGATCTTACCGGGGGTTTTAACATGTGGAGTAAAAGCGCCCTTGAGAAAATCGGCCTTGAGAAGATCATTTCACGGGGATACTCATTCCAGATTGAGATGAAGTACAGGGCCTACAAAGCAGGCTGCAGCATCATCGAAATTCCCATTGTCTTTGTTGACCGGAAACAGGGGAAGTCAAAGATGTCAAAGAAGATATTCTTTGAAGCCATGTTGAATGTTTTCAGGATCAGGGCTGTAAAAAAAACATGAGTATAAAAACCGCAGGTTTCTGCAAACCGCTCGCGAACATCTTTTGTATAGTTCTTATGGGGCTTTCTTTTCTCTCTCATGTGTATCTTAACCATTTGGGTATGGAAAAGATTCTGGCCCCCATTCACATCAACGTGGAAATCCTGAAAAGCCATGCTCCCGCCGTTTCCATTGCCGCCAACGATCAGCGGCTCTATTACCCCAAACCTACCGGCTACAACGATCTTGAACATACCGTTCTGCACCAGAAGATTCCGGAAGATACCTGGATACAGGCGCTTTTTCTCCGTCTTCCCGCCGGGGAGTCTGCGGAAACCATTGACGCCATTGACAATCTCAGTGTTTTTATCGGGAGCAAGGTTTTTTATTATTCAGCGGAAGATATCAGGAATTTTGAAAGCTCCGGTGAAGACGGTTACCGGCTTTTAAGGCTGCCTGCCATATACCAAAAAACCCTGCTCAAGGACTGGGTAAACTGGTACGGCTATTACAATTTTTTTGTCAGGGTTTTGTGCGATCTTTTGTTTTTTCCGGTAAAGTATCTCTTTGTGTATCTGTTTCTCGCCCTTCTTGCGCTGCTCAACAGGGATAGAATCGCTGTCATGTACAAAAAGGCGGCGGCAGGAAGGTATGCCGAAGTCTTTATAGTTATTCTGATAGCGCTTTTCGGCTTTATGCTGAGGATAAACGGTTTTGTGCGATATTCCGCCTGGTATGACGAACTTAATCAGGTTTGTACCGCATCAAGCCCCCATATACCGCTTTTGAATATTTTTAGTGATCCGGGGAATCCGCCATTCTACTTTTTGCTTCTCCGTCTCTGGTTTGCGCTCTCGGGCTGGACGGAAGAAAGCGGAAGACTGCTTTCCGTGCTGCTGGGTACCGCGGCTATTCTTTCAATGTACCTTTTTGTCAGGGCCTTTGCGGGCAAAGGGGCCGCACTTTTGGCAGCCCTGTTCAACGCCGCCAGCACCCACCTTGCCGGCTACTCGCAGGAGATACGCTGCTATATCCTTTTGATTTTTCTCGTCCCCCTTACTTCTTATTTCTTCCTCAGGCTTCTGAAAAACGGCGGCGCCGTCAATGCCGCGGCATATACCATCCTGGGAATTTTTGTTGCCAATACCCATTATTTCGGGGTCATATTCATAATGGCCAATTTTGCTTTCTATGTATTATACATGTTAAAAGACCGGGAGCATGGAAAGAAAAAGATCCTCTTCTTTCTCCTTGAGAATATTGTGATAGGCATTTCTTTCGTGCCTTACTTTCTCCTTACTTCCCTCAATCAGGCTCTGCTGGACACGGGCTTCAACACCCAGATCAGTAAGCCTACTCTTGAGTTTTATATTGCCTTTCTCTGTATTGCAGGCTTTCTGCTGCTGTTTCTGTATTTCAAAAAAACCGGAACCCCGCTGTTTGTGGGAGAAGGCGGGGAGCAAACCCTGTTCTTTGACTATACGCTCGTTACTCCGGCATTTATATTTTTGATTGCCTTTGTTTTTTCATTCTTCAGGCCCATCATTTCCTGGAAGTACCTCGTTGTGTGCCTGCCTTTTATTATGATTGCCGTTAGCCTCGCGGGTACGGATTTTGTTTTCCGCAGGAAGCTCGTGATCCCGGGCATCGTACTTTCTTATGCCTTCCTGATTGTTCTGTCTCAGGCGGAACCGGGAGGGAATTATGATGTGTATAAAGCCAATCAAATCTATATTACCTCCGATGTTGAAGCGCATCCGCAAAGATCCGCAAGCCTGATCGGGAAACCTGAGTATATTGATTTTTACCGGCTTCCCCGTTTTCCTTTATATACGAAAGACGGCAGGGATGACATTGTCTATATCAATCCGGTTTATGCCGATGAACAGGAAACCTATGAGATACTGGCCCGTTCTTCCCTCAACGGTTCCGGTCTGCTCAAGATTATCTCCGATGACAGACGGGTGATCTTCAAGAAGTTCCTCCGGCGATAGAAACGGTTTTTTCTTGCATTTTCCAAGGTTTGTAGTATAATAACTTTTCAATGTGTAAAAGAAGATTAAACACTTAAAGGAGTAGACTATGAATCTACAGCGTCCCAACGGCAACGATGCGACAAGAAGCGCAAATCGTTCCCACAGTGTAGTCCCTTCAAGCGGACTGTGTTCCCGCTGCATCGACGGATGCAAGGGAAACTGCGAAATTTTCAAGGCTTCCTACCGGGGCCGGGAACTGATCTATCCGGGGCCATTCGGAGAGATAACTGCCGGGGGAGACAAGGATTACCCTGTCGATTATTCCCACCTCAACATTCAGGGTTACGCGCAGGGAGCCGAAGGTCTTCCTGCCGGTATCCCCGCCGATCCGGATCATGCCCGTTTCCCGCTGGTGGATACGGAAACCGAATACGGCTGGGACAAAAAAGTCAGGATGAGCATGCCCGTCTTTACCGGGGCTTTGGGTTCTACGGAAATAGCCCGCAAGAACTGGGAGCACTTTGCCGTCGGCGCGGCCCTGTCGGGGGTTACCATCGTCTGCGGGGAAAATGTATGCGGCATCGATCCCGCACTGGAACTTTCCGCCTCGAAAAAAGTTACCAAGGCGCCGGATATGGATCGGCGTATTGAGGCCTACAGGAAGTACCATTCCGGCAAGGGGGAGATCCTCATACAGATGAACGTGGAGGATACCAATCTGGGAGTAGCGGAATACATCATCGAAAAACACAAGATCGAAACCATAGAGTTGAAGTGGGGACAGGGAGCCAAGTGTATCGGCGGGGAAATAAAGGTGGCCCAATTGGAACGGGCGCTGGAACTGCAGCGCCGGGGTTATATTGTTACCCCCGATCCTTCAGACCCCATTATTCAGGCATCCTACAAGGATGGGGCAATCAGGGAATTTGAACGCCACAGCCGCCTGGGCTTTGTTACCGAGGAAAGTTTCATGAAGGAGGTCGAGCGCCTCCGGAACCTGGGCTACAAACGCATCACCCTGAAGACGGGAGCCTACAGTCTTAAGGAGCTTGCAATGGCTCTCAAGTACTGTTCCAGGGCAAAGATCGACCTCCTCACTATTGACGGCGCATCGGGAGGCACAGGCATGAGCCCCTGGCGCATGATGGAAGAGTGGGGCGTTCCCTCCCTCTACCTCCACGCTGCGGCCTGGGAGTACGCCTCGATCCTGGCGGCCCAGGGGGAACGTGTGCCGGATCTGGCCTTTGCCGGCGGATTCAGTTCGGAAGACGGCATCTTCAAGGCCCTGGCCCTGGGAGCCCCCTATGTGAAGGCGGTCTGCATGGGGCGGGCCCTGATGATTCCCGGCATGGCCGGTAAAAACATTGCCCAGTGGATCAAGGACGGCGCTTTACCCAAGAATGTGTCCGAATATGGGCAAAAACCGGAGGAGATCTTTGTCAATTATGAAAAGGTAAAGGATATGGTCGGAGCTGCGGAAATCAAAAATATCCCGCTGGGGGCCGTCGGCATATATAGTTATGCGGATAAACTCAAGGTAGGACTCCAGCAGCTTATGGCCGGCGCCCGGCGCTTCAATCTTTCCGTGATCAGCCGGAAAGATCTCATGTCCCTCACCGAAGAGTGCAGCAAGGTTACGGGGATACCCTACCTTATGGACTGTTACCGGGACGAGGCACTCAAGATCCTGAAAGGTTAAGGAACTGCGCAGAAATAACATGACCGTTTGGTCATGTGAGGCTCTTTCAAAACTTCAGTTTTGAAAGAGCAGCCTCTAAAAAACGCGGTTTTACAGCCCGTAGGGCGAAAAACCGCAAGAGCTTCTGCAAAACTTGCCCGGGTTTTGCAAGAAGCTCATGTTATTTCAAGTGAAAATATCTCAGTTTCTGTCGAAAATTTCAAAAAATCTGTTTTTCCTGTTGCCATTCTTGTTACAAGTTGTTATTGTATTTGTTACCGAACGGTCGTAAACATAGTTTTGGCCTGGCGGAGAAAATAATGACAAACCAGGACATAGTCAGGGCCGCCCTCAGGGTGTGGGAGCGGGAACTTTACACGAATACCAGCCTCTCCGCGGTCGCCAGGGAACTGGGGGTGAGTAAACCCGCCCTGTACCGGCATTTTGAAAACAAGGAGGCCCTTCTCAAGGCCATGTATGGCTATTTTTTTGATGATTATGTTGCCCATGTCAAACCGGGCCTTGAGCAGGCCATGGCGGCAAAGGACATTCGGGAGAGTATGCTTGTCATGATCCGGGTTCTGACGGATTACTTTGCCAGAAATAAAGATCTTTTTATCTTTGCCCTGATTGAGGTCTATGGTAACACGGAACAGAAAAACACAACGCTGCCCATGCGGGAACGGGGCCTGGATATGGAGGCTTTCAACGGCAATTACTCCCACATGATGAAGGAGAATCCTTCCCGAATCCAGATGATCAGCTCTACCATCATTTTTTGGATGGCAAGTTTTCACAAAGAGGAGCGTAAACGCGGGGAAGCGCCGGGGGAAGAACAGATCCGTTCCCTTATAGTGTCGCTGGAAAAATGGATTAGCGTAGGTTTGGACTTAAACCGGGAATTGATAGACCGGATGGATTATGAAAGGCTGGAGGCCAGTGTTTCCGGCCTGAGTTTGGGGGCCATTGATGACGGGGATCTGATCAAGGCGGTTGTCTCCGTGGTAGCCGAGGAGGGCCCTTGGAATGCATCCATGGAGATGGTGGCCCGGCGTTCGGGCCTCAGCAAGAGCGGCCTCTATGCTCATTTCAAAAATAAACAGGACATGATGCGGCAGCTTTTTATGACGGAATTCGGCCGTATTATCGCCTTTGCCGGGGAAGGCATCCGGCAGTCCGGGGTTCCCGAGGAGCAGCTCTATCTGGGGATCTGTTCCATAACAAGCTATCTGCGCCAAAGGCCCGAAATTCTTGCGGCGCTGGACTGGATACGGACGCGCCGTCTGGATCTGGGCCGGATGGATCCTCCTCCTCCCCGTTTTTTCAATGTCTTTCGGAATATCAAGCTGTCCGTTGAGGGCTGGAGCGGTAACAAGGTCCCCGGAGAAGCGGACGGGCTATTGGCCGATTCACCGGAAGATCTGATCAGCCAGTGGATTCTCTTTCTTATCTTGAATATGTTGATGTACCGTCCGGAAGGTATGGCCTTTGCCGATTTTCCAGACAGCAGCATCCGGGCGCTTTACCGTTTTATCACCCTTGGACTGAAGGGATATATCGAATGAAAGTAATAATGTATTATAATCGGCAACAAGCCGTAACAGGCCGCGCCTATGCGGACCTGATATTTATGGGTCACAAGACCCGGCGCCGTCCGGAAGTATTCGGTGAAATTCACGTTTCGTCCGTCCGGTGCGAAGGAGCTGTACAATGATGTACAAACCATGCCTGAGGAGGGGGATTTTGTCCGTCCTGCTTCTGGCTCTCCTGCCTCTGGGAGCAGTTTTTGCCCAGGAAGAGATTCAGGAAGACACTGTCCGCCGTATCGGCGTTGACGAGGCGGTAGCCCTGGCGCTTAAAAACAACCTCAGCCTGAAAAGCCAACAGGTAGAGGTGAACACCAAAAAGCGTAACAGCGATACTTCCTGGAAAAGTTTTATACCCGGTATTCAGGCCGGCGCGAGTCTCAGTGGGGATAATGAGAAAACTGTTATCCAGGGGCTGGACTTTTCAGCTTTGCCCGCATTGATACCTTTTTCGCGTGAGTCCCCCCGCTGGCATATTGCCGGACAGATTCAGGTATCCCTGAACATCAGCGCCGCCATGTTTGAGGCGATGAAGACGCTCAGGCTGAACTATCAGGGGGGGCTCATCGGCTACGACAAG
>JAIRXN010000020.1 GCA_031268245.1 Treponema sp.
CCCATAAACACATCCTGCAGACTGTAGGGATACTTCCCCTTGATCTCCGCTTCCCAAAGATCTTTCGGGACTGAATTATTGATATCCAGCAGTGTTACTGCATCCTGGGAAATACAGGCGCCGATGTACTCGGAAAGGGCGCCGTAGATATCGACCTCGCAGCTCACCGGTATGCCCCGGCTGGCAAGGCGGCTGTTCACATAGCAGGGAACAAAACCGAACTCCTGAGGGAAGGCGGGCCAACACTTGTCGGCAAAGGCCACATACTGCCGGGCGCCCCTGTGGGCTTCCGCCCAGTCGAGGAGGGTCAGTTCAAACTGGGCAAGCCGGGGGAGGAAGTCGGGGTAGTTATTCCCGGCCCCCAGTTCCGCAGCCATATCCCCGGCAACTCCGCCGATCCGCTTGTCGTCTTTGTGGGCACGGAAACTGACGAGGAGATCGAGCTCCGAATTTTCTTCAATTTCAACGCCGATGTCATAGAGGCCCTTGATCGGCGCATTGCAGGCAAAAAAATCCTGAGGCCGGGGGCCAAAGGTGATGATCTTGAGACACTGTATGCCGAGAATCGCCCGCGCTACGGGGATAAAGTCGCCGATCATTACGGCAATGTCCTCAGGGGTACCGACGGGGTACTCGGGGATGATTGCCTTGATCTTCCGCAGGCCCAGGTTATAGGAACAGTTGAGCATACCGCAGTATGCGTCCCCGCGGCCGTTGATCAGGTCTTTACCCGTATCTTCCGCGGCGGCGGCAAACATGACAGGGCCGCAGAATTCCCGGGCAATGAGGGTTTCCGGGGTTTCGGGTCCGAAATTTCCCAGGAAGACCACCAGGGCGTTACAACCCTGCTGCCTGACCTCTTCCACGGAAGCGAGCATGTCTTTTTCATTTTCGACAGTAGTCTTTGCCTCGTAGATACTGATACCCTTCTTGCTGCAGACATCAGCCAGAGCGCCGCGCCGGGTCTGGGAAAGGGTGATGGGGAAGCAATCCCTGGAAACGGCGATGAGTCCCAGTTTTACCTCAGGAATGTTATTCATGATGACCTCCAAAAAATGAGTAAATTGAACCTGTTCCAAAACCCGCTTGGCTTCGGAACAACTCATTATACCTCATTTGCGATGAATACAACATCCCCGCTGAATGAACCCGTCTTACAAATCAATTAATCTTGACCGGCGCTTTTGTTTCCGCGGATCTGTAAATGCCGTCGATTACCTTCATTAAAACAAGGGCTTCTTCGGCAGTGTTGTAGGGCTGGGCCCTGCCTTCGATGCTTTCGATGAAGTTGGCCGCCATACGCAGACGGCCCATGGATTCGTCATTGCCGGTTTTGACCACGGTATTTACCTGCCGGCCGTACTCCTCCCGGAAAAGGAGGCAGCGGTCTACACTGGTTTCATCGATACTGTCGATTCCGAAGAGCCGTTCCACCATGCCGCCTGTTTTCTGGCCCTGGAAGGTAACCGAGACGATCTCCCGCTCGTTCATCTCCGCCCAGGAGGAACGGATCATGAGGCTCTGACCGGTTTTGAAGGTAACCATGGCATGGATCGAAGACTCAACATCGGTAACACCTCCTTCCACATCGGGAAAACCGTAGGGCCCCTTGTATGCGGGATTGTCCATGAAGTCGTAGTACGCGGCTCCCAGAACATAATCGGGCTCCGGGTAACCCATAAAGTACATTGCAAGATCGAACATGTGGGGCAGATCGAGACCGGGGCCCCCGCCGGAAATAGCCTTGGTAGTGAACCAGCCGCCGAAACCGGGTATGCCCGTGCGGCGGATCCAGTAGGCCTGGGCCGAATTGATCGCCCCTACCCTGCCGTCCCGGATATAGTCCATGATGGCAATGGATTCCGGACGGGCACGGTTGTTAAGGTCAAACATGAGGCGCTTTCCCGCCCTTTTGGATGCCTCCAGCATCTCCGCCATTTCGGCGGCATTGAGGGCCGGGGGTTTTTCGCAGAAGACATGCTTTCCCTTTTGAAGAGCTTCGATAACGAGAGGTTTATGGAATTTATTGGGGGTGATCACCGAGACCGCATCCAGATCCGGGGAACCGGCCAGCATCTCGCCCAGAGTCTTATAGACTGCCTTAATCTCCCTGTTTTCGGCAAAGGACTTTGCCCTGGCAATGTCCATGTCCGCCATAGCAGCCACGTCCGCCCCGGCCTTCCTGAAACCTTCATAATGATACCCAGCCATGCCGCCGGCTCCGACAATACCAACTTTTACCATTATTCATCTCCTTAGATCAGGGTTTTGGAACAAACTCATAATACTACGGTTTATCATATTACAGGACAAAAAGTCTCTACACTTTTTTTAATAATATGTTATCCTGTTTAACAGGAGAAAAAAATGGAAATTTCATTGCAGTTATGGTCGGTAAAAGAAGAGGTGGAGGAGAACTTTGACTATGCCCTGGAGTTGGCGGCAAAGGCAGGCTACCAGGCTGTGGAGTTTGCCGGTTACCACGGGAAAAGCCCTGAACAGCTAAAGGAGCTTCTGGAAAAGCATCAGCTTAAAGCCCTCAGTACCCATGCGGGAATGGATCGCCTCAAGACGGCTCTGGATGAAGAAATCGAATATGCAACAAGACTCGGCTACAGAATGATTGTGTGTCCATGGTCGGATTGCAAGACCGAAGAAGCCATTGTGGAGAATGCACAGTTTCTGGAATCCTGCGCCCGAAAGACGGTGAAGGAAAATATCATCATCGGCTACCATAACCATGATCAGGAATTTGCGAAATTCGGCGGGAAATACGCCATGGACATACTGCTGGAAAACATGCCTTCGGTGAAGTTCGAACCGGATGTCTTCTGGATAGCCTATGCGGGTGTAGACCCCATAAGCTACATCAGGCCCCTGGAGAGCCGTGTCTGTGCAGTACACGCAAAGGAGCTTGCCAAAGAGGGGAAAGAGAATGTCTACATCGGTGAAGGGAGAATCGACTTCGCCGGTATTGCCGCGCTCTGCCCTCCTTCAAAGTATCCCTGGATTGTGGAGCAGGAGGAGTTTTCAAGCGATCACTTTGACGGCATCGCCAAAAGCTGCCGGGGCCTGCGCAAGGCGCTTTCCGCCTGACACAGCAGCAATTTTACTTTTAACCACGGATAATCACGAACTTTTGCCTTGATAACTTACCTTACGCAAGGCTTTGGAAATGAAAAGAGAATTCACCACGAACCGCCCTAACCTCACGAATAAGATGCTATTTCTGACGAAAAGTTCGTGTTTTTCGTGTCGTTCGTGGCAAATTTCTTCAGTAAATGTCAAACTGCCGGAAGGAGTCATTACTTTCTAGACATGCAGGGCTTCTCTGTGCCATAATCGGCTATGGAAGCCCCGGTAATATCCAGAAGTATTTTTCAAAACATCTCTCCGGTAGATCACCGGTATTCAATTTCAGAAAAGGAAGTTTT
>JAIRXN010000035.1 GCA_031268245.1 Treponema sp.
GGTGGCGCCCCGCTGTATGTTTTCGGCATCTTCTATCTGCTCAAGCAGCAGTTCCGCCGCTTTTTTGCCTATGAAGTGTTTTTGAATATGGATGGTGGACAGGGAAGGTTCCATCACGCTGGCAATAAAAACATCGTCATAGCCAATCACCTTTATGTCTTCGGGGACCCGTTTTTTTGCCTCCGACAGGGCTTTAAGGGCGCCTACGGACATTTGGTCGTTGGCGGCAAAAACACCGTCAATGCCGGGTATCTTGCGGAGCAGTTCTTTCATGGCAAGGTAGCCGCTTTTATGGGTGTAGTCCCCGTAGGCGATCATCGTTGCTTCGTCAACATCAAGGCCGTTGCGCCGCATGGCGTTTTTGTATCCGCTTATCCTGTCCTGGGCAATGGTAAAAAAGATTGGGCCTGTGATGTGTCCTATACGCCTGCACCCCGCATCTATCAGATGGGAAACGGCGATTTCCGCTCCCCGGACCGAATCGGCGTATACCGAATCTATGCCGTATTTGCTCAAATCCTTTTCTACACAAACAAAACCGGTGTTTTTCTTTAATGAGGGCATTTTCATGACGTCATGGATGATACTCGCTTCCATTTCTTCCGGTACGGTGGACGCAAATACGATGCCGTCAACCCTGTCCTGAACCAGGCTGGTTATGCCTTCCTGCAGTTTTTTGATGCCGCCGAAGTGATCATGAATCCCTTCCGAATCCATCACAATAAGGCGGTAGCCCTTTGAATTCAACACATCATACATACCCTTGAGCACATAAGGATAAAACAAGCCGCAGAGGTCCGCGGTAATTACCCCTATGGTTTTGGTATGCTTAAATTTCATTCTCTGGGCGATTGGGTTGGCTGAGTATTCCAGTTCCTGAACCGCCGCGTTTACCCGGCGTACCAGATCTTCACTGACATACTTGTTTTTATTGATGACATTGGAAACAGTAGATATGGATACCCCTGCCCGCTTCGCCACATCAATGATGGTGGTCATTGGTTCACCATATCATAATGACGATGGTTAAACAACTTCCCCTGGAGAAGCGCTGATTTATTCGAATGTGAATAAATCAGCGTTGTCTTAGGATCGCCTGATTTTGGAACAGCCTCAATTTTTCAAAAAAAAGACGATGCGCCTGGACATCGGTATGCGCACCGTCTGTAATTGAGAGGGTATCCCTCCCGTTATTTGAGTATCGGCCTTTGGGGAAAATAACTTTACAAGCAAATTGGTTTGTGCGGGAAACTATGAAAATTTTCTCAGTTGCCGGAGGTTATAGGCTGCCGCAGCGGAAAGGGCGCTGTACATGGCCCCGGAAAAAGCAAGGTGATGGCGGAAAGGGTCTTTCGGCATCCGCTCCGGGGCATCGCAGGCGGCCAGTTCCTTTTCCAATTCCGCGGAGGGGGGGAAGAGGAAGCCGGCGACTTCTTTTACATCACTTTCGGCGATTCGGCGGTTGATCGTATCCAGACGGGAGAGGATCGATTCCCTTTCCCGGGAGCTCAAACCCTGGGCTTCGAGCCTGGAAAGGGTATTTTCCGTCATTGCTGCGGCGTCTGAAGCCGTTTCCGTGAGGGACTCAAGGCCCCGGAGGAGGCTTTTCAGGGCTTTTTCCCAGGCTTCCGCCCTTTGCGGAGCGGTTTCCCCGAAAAATTCCCTGTTTATTCTACGGTATGCGTCTTCAAGAAGTCCGTGAATCTCTTTCCGGCGTTCTGGTAGGTCCAAAATTGCCCCGGGTTCCTGTGTTTCAAGGCCCGCTATGGCGATACCTCCGGTTCCGAGGCTATAGTTTTTTATCTCCGGGAAGAGGCGGAAGCGGTTTTCAAACCACGAGGCATAGAGGGACAGCCGTCTGTCGGTGAGTACACGGCCGCCATCCGAGGCGGGAGCAAGGAAGGGCTGCCCCTCCCTCAGTGCCTTGACCGACCATGTCTCTCCGGGAGAAAGGCGGCCCGAGCGGCTCTGGGCAAGTTCTTCAAAGGCCGCCCCCCGGAAATGGGTCTTGAGGCCCGGAAAACTCAAGTCCAGTCCCGCAATCCGGATTTCACAAGCCCCCAAAAGGCGGCAGAAATCCCACGCGGTGGTTGCCACCGAGCCGCCTGCCCCCAGTTCGCCCTTGGGATCGACACGTTCTTCGATGTAATTACCCAGGGGAAAGAGGGAGGCGCAGAGAAGGCCGCCTCGAAAATTCCCCTCTTTTAACCCGGCAAGAACCGGGGGATACACTGCGGATTCGGCTATCAGCATGGTACGGGGAGAAAAGGCCCGGTCAAGGTGCCGGGCATTCCAGTATTGAGGATCTACCGCCACGGCAAAATCCGGTTCCACTCCGTTTTTAAGGCAGAAACGGAGGCTTGTATCCACCGCCACGACAAGACAGCGCCGGGCCATGGCGGGCAGGAGCGGGGCAATGCGGTCAAGGCCCGGCCCCGCCGCCGCGAGAAGTACCGGCAGGCCCTGGGCCGGAGAGAGTATCCCCTCCAGCCGGGAAACGCCCGGCAGATCCCGGATCGCATTCATGTTACGGGAAAGATTCCTGATCCAGCGTTTCCCGAAACGCCTCAGGGTAGCCATGTTCACATCTTCCCTGACCGAAAAACTTCTTACCCCGGCCTCTATTCCGGAGTACCATGCTTCATTGAGTCTGCAGAGAGCCTGGTTTTTGAGGATCAGGGCTTTCCCCCCGCCTTTTTTTTCCAGCAGGGATAGGGCATTCAGAACTCCCTCCCCGGAGCCTCCCGGAACAAATAGAAGTCTGGCATTGAGCAGAAGTTCCCCGAGATCCCGGTTTTCCAGAGCCGCCTTTAGAACCGTAATATGCCTTTCTGCAATGACCAGGGGCCGGTGGGGAAAACGGCGGAAACAGGCCTCGGCAGTGTAGGCCAGAGCCAGGCCGCAGATGACAATGGGGCCTTCCCCCTCATCGAGACTTGCCGCCAGCCGTTCCGCCTCCCGCACGGGGTCTCTGCTGGAATGAAGGCGGATGCCGCAGACGCTCATCACCGGAAGGCCCGAACTTGCAGTTTCTATACGGATATCGCCGCGGCTTCCTGACCAGCCTTCTCCCTCAAACGGCTTCTCTTCGCCTTCCAGCAGAAGGGCAAGATCCGGGTAATGTGCCTTAAGTATGCGTAGATTCGCTTCGAGCGCGCTCATTCGAGAAAGAGTTGAATTGTCATTCCGGGTTCTACGGCACTGCCCGGAGGAGGTGATTGACGGCGTACCCAGCCGTCGCCCTGAATCTCGACATGAATATCATCTCGCAGGATGAGGGGGAGGAGGCTCCGTTTGGAGAGACCTGAAAAATCGGGGATCGTTTCCCCAATATCCGCAATCCGTTCTTCGCCAATGCTTACCTGGGGTGAATGTTCTATCTGGGGATTCCGGCCCCGGGGGATACCCAGATAATCGGTGAGGGCTTCGGCGGCTTCCCGGATGGGAGGGGCGGCAATCCGGCCTCCCAGGTAATCCCCCCGGGGTTTTATGATCACCAGGTAGAGGATAAGGGAGGGAGATTCCGCGGGGAACATGGCCAGGCAACTGGCTATAAAGTCCGTATCCGAATACGCATTGGTTGCGGGGTCGATGATCTGGGCAGTGCCGGTCTTTACCGCCAGAGAGAGATCCTCCACATTGGCCCGCCAGCCCGTTCCGATGCCGCTGGTAACATCAACCATATAAGAACGCAGGGAGCGGGCGCTTTCCGGCTCGAGTACCCGCCGGGACTGCCCGGTTTCAAAGGGGATCTCCCTGCCCTCCGGGGAGACGATATGGGAAACCACCCGTGCCGGAACCAGAATTCCATCGTTGGCAATAACTCCGGCGGCCTGAATCATCTGCATGGCGGAAACGGCAATCTCCTGACCCATGGCGACGGTAGGCTTGGAACGTTCGGACCAGCGATCCGCAGGACGCAGAAATCCCGCGGTTTCTCCCGGATTCCCCGCCCCGGTCCTCATGCCGAAACCGAAATTCCGTAATTGATCGTAAAACTGGGTATTTGAGGTCCTGTCCGCCGCATAGCCTGCTCCGGCATTACAGGAATAGATGATAATTTCCCGCGCCCTCACCCGGCCGTGGGCTCCCAGACAGTTGATGCGAATGATCTCTCCCCGTCCGGTGGTCTTCTCGTAGGTTCCGTTACAGATAAAAGTAGAGTCTTCGCCGATTGCCCCCGAATCCAGGAGGGAAGCCAGGGAGAAGATCTTGAATACGGAACCGGGCTCATAGGCCCAGAGGGCCGGTCTGTCCATTCTTTCCTCGTTTGAGGTAAGCCTGATATCGTTGGGATCGAAGCCCGGCAAGGAGGCTGAACCGAGAACATCGCCGGTTCTGGGATCCATCGCCATGAGCATTACCGCTTCGGCCTGGTTCTCCTGCAGCACCGAAGAGGCGATACGTTCAAGAATGAACTGGATATTACTGTCGATGGTGAGGTACACCGTGGAACCGGTACTGTTTCCCTGTGCAGGACTCAGTTCCCGGTTGAAGGCATACTCGATACCTCCCAGGCCTTCCCCGTCGTTCCCCATAAAACCGATTATCTGGCTTGCCAAATTCCGTTCCGGGTAGATCCTGCGGACTACCGGCTCTATCTTCACCCCCCGGAGCCTTCCTCCCCGTATCCTCTCATCGATGATCTTGATGGTGGATTCATCAACCTGTCTTTTAAGATAGAGAAAGTCGCTTCGGGAACTGCGGATACGTTCTTTGAGTTCTTCACCGGGTATTCCAAGGATAGGATCCAGTTCACGGGAGAGGATCTCAAGATCCTGAATCTGGGGCCGCCAGAGGCTGATATCGGCAAGCCGGGTCTGAAGCGCGAGAATGCGGCCGTTCCTGTCCCGGATCTGCCCCCGCTCCAGACTAAGTTCCGGGGGAGCATTATCCGGCAGCTCAGGATTCTGTACCATGAGCACCCAGTAACGGCCCAGGAGGAAGATTGCCGCCAGGGCAAAAAGGCAGAGAAAAAAGATGGTTCTGTACGGATACTTGAGTCCGCGGCCCTGATTTTTGAATAGATTTTTCATCTAATTCCTAAAACTTTACCGATAATCCCCGCCGGATGTACCGGCCCATAGGAACGGGAATCCAGGGAAAGCCGGGAATTATCTCCCAACACGATAAAATCTCCGGAGGAGGTAAGGGCGCCGATGCGTTTTACCGCCGTATCTCCCAGGGGAGTGCGGAAAACCACCACGTCTCCGGGTTTTGGATCGGCCCAGCGGAGTAGATACCTGTCCTGAAGGGGGACACGGAAGCCGTATTGGAGACGGTTTACAAGGAGTATTGTTCCGCTCCGAATGGCAGGACTCATCGAATCCCCTTCGGCAATCATAAAATCAAAGATGAAGATCTTCATGAAAAGACCGGCAATAAACGCTCCGGCAATCGCCTTTCCCATATATGGGGAGTATAATCATTCCTTTTCATAATGTCGATAAATAGTATCATGGGAAACATACTCCTGAAACAAAGGGTCACGCGGCGCAGGCATTCTCTGCTCCAGAAGGCGGCCGCATACCGTCTGAGTCAAAAAATTGAAGATCCCAAGCTTTTTCTCAGTCAGATCAGGCAAAAACCGGTAAACCATCATAAAAAGTCTGTAAAGAAGGGAGCGCCGATCCGGTTTCATCTGCCCGCCTTGCCCCGGTTTCAGTTTGTTTCGTCCCTAAAAAATCTTAAGAAGCAGAAACAGCCTCACATACCAAAAAAGAGAGTTTTTTCCATACCGGTTTTCTCCTTTGCCATTATCGCAGCCGTATCCGGAATCCTTGTGTTTTTGACTCTTTCACTCGGCCGGGATGACGGTTTTTTCAGGTTTCCGGGGAGTTCCGCCCTGGATCTTGAACTGCCCGAAGATCCCTACCATGAGGCAAGCCTGGCTTCCTTTGCCGGTGTCGCGTCCGCTGACAGGGCGGAAGGGGAAACGGATATTCCCCTTGATCTCATGGAAACCTTTTCCTGGTCAAGCTACAGTGTCCGCAGAGGGGATTCGGTATCCCGTATAGCGGCCCGGTATTCCCTTTCCATGGATGCGATCATCGCCGGTAACGGTATCAGCAATGCCCGCCGTCTGCGGGAGGGAGAAAATCTCAAGATCCCCAATATGGACGGCATTCCCTATACGCTGCGGAAAGGCGATACCCTGGAAAAGATTTCCAAAAACATGGGAGTGCCTCTGGAGGCAATTCTGGATGCCAACGACATTCAGGACGATATCATTGCGGCGGGAACCCAGCTTTTTATCCCCGGCGCCAGGATGAAGAAAGAGGATCTCCATCTGGCAATGGGGGACGCTTTTATCTACCCTGTCCGGGGACGGCTTACAAGCGGTTACGGCTGGCGCAACGATCCAATCAGCGGGGTACGGCGTTACCATGCCGCCCTGGACATGGCTGTTCCCGAAGGGACAACGGTAAAGGCCGCCATGGACGGCAGGATTGCTACGGTAGGCTACAATGCAACCTATGGCAGGTACATCATCGTGAGTCACGGATCGGGTTTTCAAACCATGTATGCCCATCTTTCCAATGCCCTTGTGAAACAGAATACCTGGGTGCTGCAGGGTGCAAAGATCGGCGAATCGGGAAATACCGGTTACAGCACCGGGCCTCACCTTCATTTTGCAGTGTATAAAAACGGCAGGGCCGTTAATCCCCTTGATTATCTGAATTAATCAGGGATAATTAAAGGATAATCAGGTGAGACTGTTCCGGAATTTCGGCTTTTGGAACAAGTTTAAGTTTGAGGGAATTAAGTGCAGGTTCGGGAGGGTTCATGCGTAATTTAGTTCTGATTCTTATTATGTTTATTGCGGTAGTTACTTTTATCCAGGTATTTGATAATGCGGGAGCGCGGACGCCCTCATTTGAAAACCCTGAAACGATTCCTGAATACACTACTTCTTCCGCCCGGCATAGCGCTAATTAGCAATTTGGCATACACTTAGCTTATGTATCCCGATGAAAAAACTGTTATCACCGACGACTCCTTTGAAACCCTGCTTGACCAAACCTGTGACAAGCTTCAGGAAAAACAGATTCAATATTCCATAGGCATACTTTGCCGGATGGAAGCTGAACTTGAGGGCGTGGAGAAGGAACTGGACGCATTTCTGGCCGGAAGGCCGGGCCGGCTTTCCCCTCCGAATAAACCATAATGAAAAAAAATATCCTTGCCCTGTTCCTGCTTTTTGTTTTTCTTGTCCCTTCTTTTGCCAAAGTACGTTTTTCCGGACTCGATCTGAGTGAAGACAACAGGCTGGTCTTCCGTTGCGAATCACGGGGAGACGGCAGTTTTGCACAGAACGGCGTTTTTGTCTCCCGTCTGCAGGATCTTTCGATAACCCAGCTTTCGGCTTTTCCCGAAAAACTTGATTTTTTGGAAAACGGCAGAGTTCTTCAGGTGCGCAATGCCTTTGGAGTGTCAAGGCTTCCCCTGAGCGGAGGTCTGCCTGAACCGGTGCCGGGTTTCTCTTCATTTGCCGCGGGTTTTCCCCTCAGGGGAGGCCGCCTTGAAGAAAGCTCCGTATCCCCGGACGGACGCTGGATTCTCCGTGTTGCCCCCGTGAGCCACGCCTTTGGGGAACTCTGCCTGGTGGATACCTCCGACGGTTCCACGCGGGTGCTGGCGGGAAACGTGGAACGGCCGGGTAAAAGTTTTCCTGCCTGCTGGAGTCCGGATTCCCGGGTCATCGTGTACAGCAGAAACGGCAGGCTCTATTACTATATGGTGAATTCTTCCGCCGCGGAGAATATTGACGAACATTACCGCCTTATCGGAGAGGGGAGTATCGCCTCGGTGGTCTGGACCCGGGGCGGCGAATTTTTCTACCTTAAAGGTTCTACGCTCTACCATGTCAGGGGGCCTGAACTTTTTGCCCGTTCACTCTATGCGAATTTCCTTGACATAGGAACCGTTGCGGGGAAAATCCCCTTTGATTTTGATCCCGGTTTTGATGAATTTTGGATGGCCCCGGATTCCGCTTCCATAATCGTCGCCAAGGGCAGGCGCACTATTTTCTACTTCTCCCTTGATAAAGGAGCCGGAGCAGAAGTTCTGCCCTGCCTGGTGATTCCCTGGTCGTGTTACAGCCTGAAGCTGCTCTGGTCTCCGGCAGGGGTCGTTACGGTGATTGCCGGCGCATTCAAAAACGGGAAACAGGAATCTCTGGCCTGGCGGCTTGAATCGAAAAGCCGGGAGATAAGTTTCAGTCCCCTCTCCGTACCCCGGATTTCCGGCGCAAGTCTCTCTCCCGACGGAAGCAAGGCCCTCTTGTGGGGTGAGCCGGGAGTGAGTATCTATGACTATGTAAACTGGAAGAGCCTTGCGGTGTTAAGCGGCAATCCTGCACAGGAATGTCTGTGGATCAATAACGAAGAGATGATCTGCGCGGACGGCGAGAGAATAGATCACATATATTTTCGCAGGGAAGGCTTGAGCAGGCGCCTCATTTGCCTTTCCGGGGCCGCCGAAGCAGGTTTTGCAGAAGGGGGAAACCGTATCCTCGCAAAGTCCGGAAACCGCTGGTACGCCACAGACGGCAGCAATCCCTGGACGGAGATCGCCGAAGAGGGGCTCCGGCAGCCTGTTCAGTTTAGCGGAACATACCGGGTATACCTGGAAAACCAAAGCGGCGGCCCCTGCGAGAATCTTCCCATGATCCGGAATGTTTCTTCCGTGGGAACACAGTCCCTGATACCGGCTTTTGAGTACGAGGCCGATGAAGCGCCGGAACCGCCCTCTAGTGAAACCGGGTCCGCCCTGTTCAGTCATGGTTCCCGGAAAGGGCTGCGGGAGGTGGCGCTCTGCTTTGATCTGTACGATGACGCCGAGGGCCTTCCCCAGGTACTGGAATCCCTGCGGCGTTTCGGGTACCGGGCCAGCTTCTTTTTGAACGGCGAATTCATCCGCCGCCACCCCGCGGCGGCCGCTTCCATTTCCGGGGCAGGCCACGAAACGGCTTCCATGTTCTATGCTCCCATCGATCTTTCCGATGTGCGCTACCAGGTAGGGGGAGATTATATAGCCAGAGGACTTGCCAGGAATGAGGATGAATTTTTCAAGGCGGCCGGGGCCGAACTCGGCCTGCTCTGGCATCCGCCCTGGTACAGCGCTTCGGAGGAGATCATCTCCGCCGCGGCCGCGGCCGGTTACCGTACCATAGGCCGGGATGTAGATCCTCTTGACTGGGTCGGCCTGGACGATGCCCGGCGTTTCGGCTTTAACCAGTACTCGGCTCCGGAGATGATAGACAGGATCATGAGTCAAAAACTTCCCGGCTCAATAATACCGGTTAGGCTGGGAATCCTTCCCGGCGGCCGCGGCGATTACCTCTTTATGAAACTGGAACTGCTTCTCGATGCCCTTGCCCGCTCAGGCTACACCGTAGTACCGGTGTCAACTTTAATTGAGCATGCGCGGTAGAGCCGTTCTTTACACGCCGGAAAAACAGCCTGATGCTGTCGAATAAGCGCTTGAAGATGTTTCCCCTTTCATAATCTCCCGCGCCGATCAGGGCAACGCGGCGCAGTTCCCCGTATTCATCCAGAAAAACAAGTTCCCCCGCTTCCCCGCCCCGGGAGAGGGGAGCGATAAGGGGTTCCGCCGGTTCCAGCCGGTAACTGAGGCCGGCGCCCCGGCCCGCGGGGATTGTGAAGGGCAGCGCCTCCCCTATGGTCAGTTCCGCATAATTTTCCCGGCCTTTCCAGAGCCGGACAGGGGCAATTTCGGGCATGGCGGGGCGAATAGTCTTGAAGTTTTCAAAGGCCCAGTTCAAAAGCGCCGCGCCGTCTTCGTCCCGTATGCGGTCTCCTCCCGGCCGGGCCGGAGCGCCGAGAAGCACCAGGATGAAGCGGGTATCGTCCCTGCGGGCGGTAAGCGCAATGTTGTAGCCCGCCTCGTCGATGTAGCCTGTTTTAAGGCCGTCGACTCCTCTTACCCTTCCCAGAAGGCCGTTGCGGTTATGCTGTACGATGGCGCCGGGCTTCTCCCTAAAGGCATCCCCGACGTTTTCGCTCTTTGGGTAGGCAAATTCCTCAACCGAATGGTATTCGGCAAGAGCTTCAGGATGAAGGTAGAGATACTGTCTGCAGAACCGGGCAAACTCGGCCGCGGTAGTAATATTGTTTTCGGATATTCCTGCAGGTTCCGTAAAGCGGCTTATACGCATTCCCATGCGCCTCGCTTCGCTGTTCATCCGGCTGACAAAAGCCGTTACATCGGGGGCAAACCGGAGGGCCACGGCCACGGCCGCATCGTTCCCCGAGGGAACCGCCAGTCCCATGAGCAGTTCCCGGAGGCTCACCCGTTGTCCCGGAGCGAGAAACATGAGGCTTGAACGGGGCGGTTGGTTTATTGCCCAGGCTTCACGGCTAATCTCCACAGGAGCGTCAAGGTCTATGTTCCGGGCGGCCGCTTCACTAAAGGCAATATGCATGGTCATGAGCTTGGTAAGGGAGGCGGGCGGAATTTCCCTGTCGGGATTTTTTGCGTAGAGCACGGTTCCTGTCTGTGCATCCATAAGCAGGGCCGCCTCTGTCCGGATGACAGGAGAGCTCTCCATAAACGGAAACAGCAAACCGGGAGGAGAGGCCGTGTTTTGTGCGGAGAGAAACGCTCCCATACACATGAGGACGCAGAAACTGTACACGCGTCCTTGCCTGAGGAATTTCATCTTAATGCGGCGCTGCATACAATTTTGTTTCATGTTCGATCTCAAGATTTAAGACTGACTTCCAGTTCCACCGGATTATGATCCGAATTGCGGAATTCAAGGTTCAGCGTTTTTACCGAACGGAGGGCGATATTGGGGGAGAGAACGAATCCGTCGATAAAGTAATACTGCGTATCATCCGGGTTTCCGCTGTAGGGCTTGTTGAGGAGCCTGCACGAAGGCGTCTCCGTATCCGAAGCAAAACGCCACCCGCTCTTGAGCAGGGCTTTCGAAAGAAGTCCGGGAACAAAGTAGTCCTTGTCCCTGACGGGGAAGCGTTCCATGTCTGCGCCGGGGAAACTCTGGTTAAAATCTCCTCCCGCAATGCAGTAATTCCCTTTGGCGTATTCTTCTTCCAGAAAATCAAACAGTACCCGTGTCTGCGCCTCCCTGCCTCCCGAGTCATCGTAGGCTTCCAGATGCAGGTTTACGATGACCAGTTCGGCGCCGCTGTTTTTAAGGGGAATACGGAAGGCCAGAAGGCAGCGCTTCATGTTGGCGGTTCTGACAGGCCATGTAAAGGGCACAGGAAGGCTTATCCTTTCGGCCTTATGGAAACCGTACCCGCTCTGGACGAAAAGCCCGCTTGAAACTTTTCCGATAAAATTGGGGACGGGGAAGGGTACAAAGAGTGTCTTGAAATTCAGGGCATGAGCCGAATAGCCGCCCAATGCTTCCCGGATGGGCCCGGTCTGGTTTACATGATAGGAACGGCCGGAATCAATATCTACTTCCTGGAGAAGGTTTATGCCGGCCTTTCTTGAGGCAAGCAGGGAGCAGATCTCTTTCAGGTTTTCATGTACATTCCTGTCTGTTTTGGGCTTTGTGTTCCTGCCGCCGTCCATGAAAAAATCCTGGCTTGCATCCAGCGACGCATAGCCTATGTTCCAGTCGAGGATACGGATGTCTTCTCCCGGCGCCGGACTGTCCTGCGGGAGGTTTTTTCCCGTACCAAGGATTTCCAGGGCCTCAAGCTCTTCGGGCCTGTACTCCAGAACCGTCATAACTATAAAGAAGGCGGCGATTAAGAGGATCAACGCCCCGGCGGTAATTCCGGTAACAGCCATGATTTTTTTTACTATTCTCATTTCCCAAAGTATACAATGCCGCAGGAAAAATTGAAATATTGCCGGCGCCGGTTAGCGGCGTTTAGCAGGCCTTACCCTAAAATTCCGCCTGGCCTGTCGCGCGGGGGTAGGGGATTACGTCACGGATATTGGCCATGCCGGTTATGTACTGGATGAGCCGTTCAAAGCCCAGCCCGAAGCCTGAGTGGGGTACGGAACCGTAGCGGCGGAGATCCAGGTACCACCAGTACGCCTGAGTATCCATGCCCAGTTCCGCCATGCGGCGCTCCAGTCTGCCCAGATCTTCTTCCCGCTGGGAGCCGCCGATGATCTCCCC
>JAIRXN010000124.1 GCA_031268245.1 Treponema sp.
CCGGGGGAGAGCAGGGGAAGGCAGCTTTTGACGAGTTCTCCGTGGTCTCTCCTGAGATCGATGGTTCCGTGCATCCTTTTGGAATTTGAAAAGGACGGGGGATCGAGGATGATGATGTCCCAGGTTTTCCGCGCCCGTTTTGCGTCTTCCATAAAGAGCAGTGCATCGGCACGGACAAGATTTCCAGGATTGAGGGCGTTCAGCGTAAAGTTGGCCCTGGCCCATTCCAGGTAGGGACTTGAGAGATCCACCGAATCCACCGAAGCCGCTCCTCCGGATGCGGCATAGACAGAAAAACTGCCGGTATAACAGAAGAGGTTGAGCGCTTTTTTATCCGCCGCTTCTTCCCGTATGCGGGCGCGGAGGCGGCGCCGATCCGGGAAGAGGCCCGAGTCAAGATAATCCGAAAGGTTCACTCTGAAACGGAGGCCCCCTTCCTTGACAATTACTTCCCTTGCCGCACGGGAAATGCGTTCATATTGCGCCGTTCCCCGCTGGCGCTTCCGGCGGCGGGTGCAGATCGCCTTCCGCTCAATGCTCAGGGCCTGAGCCGCCGCTTCACACATGGCCTCAAGCCAGAGATCCTCTTCGGCTTCATCTTTTTCATAGGGGCGCTCGTAGAGAGAGAGGCTCGCCAGGCCGGCATAGAGATCGATACAGAGGGGAATCTCCGGAATGTCACGATCGTAGAGACGGTATGCGTCCGTACCGGTACGGCGGGCCCATTTTCTTAGATGTTTTTGACGTTTGGCAAGGCGGTTTGCAAGCATTTCCGCCTGGATAGAGATTTTTCGGGGATACATGTATCATGATAACAGGTTGACCGGGTGATGGATACTGCGCTTTACAGTTTTGTTCTTGTTGACGATGAACCCGAGATCCGGGAAGGGATCAGGACTACCATCCCATGGGGGGAACTGGGCTTCTCTTTTGCCGGCGCGTGCGGCAACGGTTTTGAAGCTCTGGAACTGGCCGAGCGGATTCAGCCTGATGTTGTGATGACCGACATAAATATGCCCCACCTTGACGGGCTTGCCTTTACCGAAGCCCTGGCGGCGGTCTCTCCCGATTCCCGTGTGCTGATCATCTCCGGTTACGATACCTTTGAATATGCCAGAAAGGCCCTGCAGCTCAAGGTCTATGATTACATCGTAAAACCCATTACCCCCCGTGAATTCCGGGAAACGCTCCGGAAGCTTAAATGCGCCCTGGATGCCGCACGGGCCGAGCGGCTCAACCTTGAGTCCATCAGGAAACAGCTTGAGGAGAGCCTGCCCCTTTTGCGGGAACGTTTTCTGGCCCAGCTTGCCGGGGGAAAATCCGACATGGCTTCGCTTGAACAGAGATTATCCCGGCTCGGCCTGCCTCTCAGCCGGGAGAAAAGCTGCCAGTGTCTGCAGATCGATCTCCTCAGGCGGCCTGTCATGCAGGCGGAGATTACAAACCCGGACATGGATCTCTTGACCCAGCGCAGCATTCTGGAACGCTTTCTCGAAGAGAATTATTCACAGGCCCTGCTCTTTCAGGACAGGAATGAAAAGCTCTGTCTCCTGCTCTACGGGAATAACAGGGAGGAACTCTACCGGGACGGATTAAAAACCGCAGAGAAACTGTGGAGGAATTTTGTTTCTCTGGGACTCAAGGATAGTATTATTGCTGTCGGGGAATGTGTAGAAGGTCTTGAATCCGTCCCTCTTTCCTGGAACAATGCGTCCGACGCCTTGAAACGGGCGGGTCTCCTTGAGAAAAGCGGCGTCAGTGTGTACCGGGAATTGACGGGGAAAGTTTCTTTTTCCGGTGCGGCATCCCCCCTCCGCGACTGGGAGAGGCGCATCGTATCCGCACTCAAGGCAGGAGAGGGCGTCTCCGGTCTCGTTGACGGCATGCTTGATTCACTTGCAAAGGTGTCTTTTTCCATTGAGGAGTATCATACAAGTTTTGCACTGATTCTGTCGGCGCTGATCCGCTGCTGCGAAGATCTGGAGATTCCCCTTGGGGAGATCTTTCCTCCGCAGATGGATCCCTTTACCGAAATTACCGCTGTTACCAATCTTGAAGAAGTGCGTTTCCGGTTCATGGAGACAACCAAAAAAATTTCGGCCTATACGCAGATCCGGCAGGAAAATTTTGCACAGGTCAAGGTACGGGACGCTCTGGAATTTCTGGAAAACAACTATGCGGATCCTACCCTTTCCCTGCAGTCTCTCTGCAAGAAGATGGATATAAGCATGAGTTACTTCAGCGCCATATTAAAGAAGTATCATAACAGGACTTTTGTGGAAGAATTAACCGAAACAAGATTGAAGAAGGCCATGGAACTTCTGCGGACAACGGATCTTCTCAGTTACGAGATTGCCGAAAGGATAGGCTACCGGGATGCCCATTACTTTTCTTTAAGTTTCCGGAAATATTCGGGCCTGACTCCTACCGAATACAGGCATGCTCCGCCTGAGGAAACAGAATGAAGCGGCGGCGTTTCTACAGCATACAGGTGACCATCGCCATGGCCATTGCCTCTCTTTCGGTGATCATTATTGTGGGGGCCATCCTCATTGCTTTCCAGGTTACCGAAGAGACGGCCCGTATTTCAAGCGGGGTGTATACCCGGCAGCTTGTCAGGCAGATAACCAATAACATCGACTTTTATATTGACTACCTTTATTCCGCCTCTACGATTCTCCAGTCCGACGGGTGGGTGCAGGAATATCTTGACGCCGCCTCGGATTCAGACAGGGATACTGCGGCCGCCAATGCGCTGCCTACCCTGAGAAGCATGATTACTACCCGCCAGGATATTGCCCTCATCGGTATCTTCGGCTTTAAGGGAGGCTGCCTCCTTGCGGGCCCTCCTCGGGGCGGAGACGATGCGGAAGGGTCCGGTCCGGGCCTCAATCCCTTCATCGTTCCCGAGGCCCAGTCCTGGTATGAGGCTGCCCGTAACAGGCGGGGAGAGGCGGTGATATCTTCCTCCCATGTGCAGAACATTATACGGAATCAATATCCCTGGGTAATATCCCTGTCACGGGAGATTTCCGATCCTGAAACCGGGGAAAGCAAGGGAGTTCTGCTGCTGGATCTTAACTTCAGAATAATTGAAAGGATATGCAGTTCCGTTCAACTCGGAAGGAGGGGCTATATTTTTATTGTAGACCGCAACGGGGAGATTGTGTACCATCCCCAGCAGCAGCTTCTCTACAGCGGCCTTAAAGGCGAAAACATAAGAGGGATTCTGGAATCCAGGCAGGGCTACTTTGCCGGTGAAGGGGACGACAGGGATACGTACTACAGTATTCAGACAATGGCCTCCACGGGCTGGAAGGCGGTGGCTGTCAATTACCGCAGTGAATTTGCGGAGAACCGGGAATCGATCCGCAGAACCTATGCCCTCTGGGGGCTGATCTTCTTTACCGCATCCATGCTTATTTCCATCGTCCTTTCCCGGTGGATTTCAAAACCGATTATGAAGCTGCGAGGATCCATGATGGCCGTAGAACAGGGAGACTTTGGCGTTACTGCGGACATTCCTTCACGAAACGAGATCGGGGAACTGGGAGCGGGTTTTAATATCATGGTTGCCGAAATTAAAAAATTGCTCCGCCGCGTCACGCAGGAACAGGAACAGAAACGCAAAAGCGAACTCAATGCCCTGCAGATGCAGATTAACCCGCACTTTCTCTACAATACCCTGGATTCGGTTATCTGGATGGCCGAACAGGGGAAACGGGATGAGGTGATTGACATGAGTTCCGCATTGGCGCGTCTTTTTAGAATTTCCATCAGTAAGGGGAAGGAGATTATCGAAGTTGCCCAGGAAATTGAGCATGTGAGAAGCTATCTTACCATTCAGAAGATCCGTTACAAGGACAAGCTGGACTACCGTATTGAAGTTGATGAAGAGATACTGCACTTCAGAATCGTAAAAATTATTCTCCAGCCTCTGGTAGAAAACGCCATTTACCACGGCGTAAAGAATGCCGCAAAATCAGGCGGAGAGGCTTCCCGCTGCACGGTAACAATATCGGGCTTCCGTACCGGGAAGGGCATGGATCTGATAGTCGGTGATAACGGCGCCGGCATGAGCGCAGAAATCCTGTCGCGGATTCACAGACGCCTGGGGGGAGAAGCTCCTTCGCACGAACTTGTTTCCGCGGACAGTGGTTCCTCAGGCGTTTTTCAGCCTTCCAATCCCGGCAGCGGAGTGGGGATACGGAACGTTGATGAACGGATAAAGCTCTACTTCGGCGGCGAATACGGGCTCGAATTTGAAAGCCGTGAAGACGAGGGGACAAAGGTATTTATTCATCTGCCCGCAATAAGCGGAGAAGAGCCCCTGCCTCCTCTTCGCGGAGACCCGGCGGAGGTTTCGGGAGGGCTGCCGTGAAACTGAAATTTAAAAGCATATCTTCATTGATAATTCCCGCCATGCTGGTTTTGATTCTTCTTGCGGGCAGTTTTATCATTCTGTTTTTTACCCGCCTTTCTTCGCCCAAGGAGATCAGGGTTGCCGCGGTTATTAAGGCCATTGCCAACGATTCCGAATTCTGGGAGGTGGTAAAGACAGGGCTGCGCGCCGGGGCTCAGGAATTTTCCGTAGACATTGACATTCAGGGGCCCTGGGCGGAAAGCGATGTGGAAGGCCAGATCCGTATCATCGAAGGCATTCTGCGGAACAATCCTCCGGCAGCGCTGATTCTGGCGGCAGCGGATTACAAACGGCTCGTGCCTGTGGTTGAAAAGGCCCATGCACAGGGGATCAAGGTGATCGCCATGGATTCCGGAGTTGACAGTCCCATCCCTTTGAGTTTTGTGGCTACCAACAACGTTGAGGGAGGGCAGAAGGCCGCCGCGGAAATGATACGGATTCTGGAGCCGGGGAGAAAGATCGCCATTATAAACCATGTCCGGGGTACAACTACCGCCATGGAGAGGGAGGCAGGCGCAAGAGAAATTCTGGAAACAGACGGCCGTTACACGATCCTCGGAACCTGGTTTACCGATAACTTTGAAGAGAATGCGTATTCCATTACCGGACAGGTACTGCAGGATCACCCCGATCTGGGGGGGATTCTGGCGATGAACGAGATTTCCGCCATAGGCGCCGCCGGGGCTTTGCGGGATCTGGGTTTTGCCCAGAGACCTGAGGATCCTGAAAAAGGGGTAAAACTGGTGGGTTTCGATCATTCCCTGGGGGAGATCCAGTCCATTGAACAGGGGATCATCGCCGCTACGGTAATTCAAAAGCCCTTCAATATGGGTTATCTTGCCGTCCGGGCGGCAAGGGACGGAGTGCTGAACCGGAAACTGTCTCCCTTCATCGATACCGGCCTGGTACTGATCACCCGGGACAATCTCTATGAACCTGAAAACCAGAAGCTGCTCTTTTCCTTTGTGGAATAGACTTGTTCCGAAAAAACGTGAGTTTTTGGACAGACGCGAGAGGCTCTTTCAAAACGAAATAGTTTTTTTACCATTCTCAATAATTTTTTGACTATACGGCGTTTTCAAAAGGGATTTATACTACTCCCATGGGAATGTATAAGTCCCAATAATCACTTTATGGAGGAAATCATGAAAAAGATTGCTTTGGTATTACTGGTTCTGCTCATGGTCGCTTCGGTGTTTGCATGCAGAAGGCAGCAGGGCGGACAGGCTTCATCTGGGGCGGGGGCGCCCAGGATCGCGCTGCTTATGAGGAATATGGACGAGCAGTTTCTCAAAGACTATTCGGACAATATCCGTAAGCTCGCATCCGAGAAGGGCGTAGACCTTAACGTACAGGATGCCCGCAGCGATGGCGCCACCCAGCTTACCCAACTACAGACCCTGCTTAACCAGGGTTACAAGTACTTTGTAATCATCCCCTGCGTGTCGGAACTTTCCGAACAGATGAATCAGCTCATCGCCGAAAGGGGCGGGGCGGCTGCCTATTCAAACATTCAGCCGACCGTTGAATCCCTCAAGGTCGGAAAGAGTTTCTTCTTTGCCTCTTCCCCCGAATTCGTCGGCGGACGCTATCAGGGACAGCTCATTGCCGATTACTTTGACAAGAACGCCGGCAAGGCTCCCGGCAAGGTCATTAACATGATCCTCATCCTCGGCCAGTTGGGTCATCCCGCCCAGGTAAACCGTGAGGCAGGACTCCTTGCAGAACTCAAGACCAGGGGCTACACCGTCAATGTGGTGGCTCGCGATACCGCCAACTGGACACCCGATCAGGCCCAGCAGAAGATGGACGCATGGATTGGCGCCTTCAAGGGCAGTTTCAATGTGGTCGCCGCCCAGAACGACGGCATGGCCCTCGGCGCGGTAGAATCCCTGATCCAGAACGGCATGACCAAAGCCGATTCAGCCGACGGTACAACTCTTTCCGTGCCGGTACTGGGAATTGACGCCACCGCTTCCGCGCTTGCCTCAATGAAGGAAGACAAGCTCTATGCGACAGTTCTCCAGGATGCGGTAGGCCAGTCTGCGGCGGCCTTCGATGTTATCTATCAGCACGCCGCCGGAACCTACCAGGCGGGCAATGCCGCGGGCGGGACTCCTGCGGCCACCGTTCCCATCGACGAAGCTCCTGCCAACGATGCTTCCGTCATCGGACAGTGCTACCTCGTACCCTTTGTACCGGTTGATAAAGATTCATCGTATTACAAGGCTAACGTCAGGTAAGCTGAGCTTGTTCCAAGATGCGATATTTTGGAACGGCCTCATGTAACTAATAGCTTGCTTTGACTAAAAGCATGTTTAAGAGATTTAACCACAAGGGGCACGAAGGACACAAAGTGAAAATGATAGAAGAAAAAGGCGGAAATCATCTGCTTTTCCCACTTTTTTCCTTATTTTTCTTCCTTCGTGTTCTTTGTGATCTTCGTGGTTAACATTCTTATGCGTTTAGTCTAACTGTTTCTTGATGGGGTTAGCATGAGTGAAAGTGAATTTGTTCTGGAGATGCGCGGGGTAACAAAACAGTTTCCCGGAGTGCTGGCGCTGGACAATGTGAATTTCAAAGTCAAGCCCGGAACGGTGCACGCCCTCATGGGGGAAAACGGCGCCGGTAAATCCACATTGATGAAGTGTCTCTTCGGTATTTACAAGATGGAAAGGGGCAGCATCATCCTCAAGGGTGAGGAGCGGATCTTTAACAATGCCGCCGATGCCATGAAGGCCGGGGTTTCCATGATCCATCAGGAACTGTCCAACGTTCCCCAGCGTTCGGTGGCCCAGAATTTATGGCTGGGCAGAGAACCTCTCAATGTGCTCAGGCTTATCAACCATGGAAAAATGCTCGCCGATACCGGAACGCTTCTTAAAACCCTTAATTTCGATTTTGATCCGGCGGCGCGGATGGCGGATCTTTCCATCAGCCACCAGCAGGGCTGTGAAATAGCAAAGGCGGTTTCCTATAACGCATCGATTGTGGTTATGGATGAACCGACCAGTTCTCTGACAGAGAATGAAGTGGCCCACCTCTTCGACATAATCAGAAACCTCCGCTCCCAGGGTGTGGCGATAATATATATTTCCCACAAGATGGAAGAGATCTTCCGGATTGCCGACATGGTTACTGTCATGCGTGACGGACGGATAATAGGGGATTATCCGGTAAGCGAAATGAATGCCGACAAGCTCATCTCCCTCATGGTCGGCCGGGATACGGTACACCGTTTCCCGCCTGTGGAATCCGAAATCGGCGAAGTGCTGCTGGAAGTAAAGAACCTTTCCTCAGGCAATCCCCGCTCTTTCAGGGATATAAGTTTTACGCTTCGCCGGGGTGAGATTCTGGGCCTGGGAGGACTCGTCGGCGCACAGCGGACCGAACTGGTGGAGAGTATCTTCGGTATCCGGGAAGTTGCCGGAGGAGAAGTGGTCGTAAAAGGCAGGTCCCTTAAAAAACTCAGGCCGGAGAAGGCAATCGGCGCGGGTATAGGACTGGTAACGGAAGACAGGCGCAGTTCGGGAATCTTTCCCCTGCTCAATGTAACGGTCCACACTACCGTTGCCTCTCTGAATAATTACAAAAACAGGATCGGTCTTCTGGATCACAAAAAACTTATCGCCATTGCCAATACCCAGAATCAGCTTCTCCGTACAAAGACTCCTTCAATGAGTACGCTGATACAGAATCTGTCGGGAGGAAACCAGCAGAAGGTGATCCTTTCCCGCTGGCTTATGACGATGCCTGACATACTTATCATGGATGAACCCACACGGGGCATTGATGTCGGGGCCAAGTACGAGATCTATATGATCATGGCGGAACTGGTAAAACAGAGCAAGGCGATCATCATGGTGTCCAGCGAGATGCCTGAACTCATCGGCATGAGCCACCGGATAGCGGTGCTCTGCGCGGGACGGCTTACGGGAATTCTGGAACAGAAAGACGCAAATCAGGAAGAAGTTATGCGTTATGCAACTCAGTTCGGATAAACGAAAAAGGGTGTAATCATGAATAATGTATCGTGGAAACAATTTTTAAGTAAATATACCACATTTGTTACCTTTGTGGTGCTGGTATTCGTATTGGCCATACTTACCAGAGGCCGGGCCCTGACCTGGGATTCGATAAAAACCCTGATCATCGCAGAATCGGTGCGGGCTTTTGCGTCTTTAGGGGTGGGGATGATCATCATCACCAAGGGTATAGACCTTTCCATAGGGTATGTGGTTTGTCTTACCGCTTCTGTCGCCGCTTCCTTTGCACAGATACCGGAGTATGAAACGGCCCTCTACTACGGTCACAGTTTTCCCCTGGCCGTTCCGATTCTTGCGGGTATTCTCGCCGGGGGCCTCTTCGGACTTTTTAACGGTGTCCTTGTAGCCTACGGAAAGCTGCCGCCATTTATCGCAACGCTGGGAACAATGTCCATCGCCCGCGGCATACAGCTTATCTACACGAGGGCTGCCATTGTCAGCTCCCTTACCCCCGCCTTCAAGTCTCTGGCGCAGAGTTCCATCGGCCCTTCATTCTTTCAAATTCCGTATCTGGGAATCTTTGTAG
>JAIRXN010000182.1 GCA_031268245.1 Treponema sp.
AAACATTTCAAAGATATTCCCGGTATACATTATTTTCAGAAAACACAGTAGGGCGGTCCCTTATTATAGTACTCCCATGGGCAACGGGAAAAAAGGATTAGAAACCCTTTAGCCCTCGGCCTGCAATACCAAAGCTCCGTAAGGGGCATCCACATAAAAATGAACGTTCCTCCGATCTCTGGATAATTTCTTCATATCTCCACCCGCTAATTCCTGAGGCGGTTGATTTTACTTGCATAAAAGAAAGGCCCGATGCATACTGAGCCCATTGAAAGAAAAGACGAAATACTGGCAAAGCTGTCAAAGTACTGTGAACCGGAATAATAAGGAGGCAAGATTATGAGTAATCCGAGAAACGATTTTCACTACAGGCCGGATTGGCAGAACAGGGATGTTGTATCCATTAACCGGGAAGACGCTCACACCCGCTGGGGGGCCTGGGAAAACGAAAAACAGGCGGCGGAGTATCGTTACGGTTCTTCAGGCAACATGATGCTTCTTACAGGAACCTGGAGCTTCAGGCTCTGCCGCAATCCTTCCGAGGTTGATGATTTTTACAGGAAGGATTATGACGCTTCAGGGTTTTCCCCTATCACCGTGCCGGGAAACTGGGAAGTTCAGGGTTTTGATAAGCCAATCTACACCAATGTTATCTATCCCTGGAATCTTGAAACCGGAGCCGGGTCTGAAGGTAAAGGTTCCCCTCACGAAGCGGATAAACCATACAGTATTGCTCCATCGGAAGGGAAGGAGAGAGTTCCCAATCCGCCCTATGTTCCCGAAGACTATAACCCCACGGGTTGTTACCGCCGCAGTTTTACTGTTCCTTCAGGCTGGAAGGGGAAAGAGATCTACATCCGCTTTGAAGGCGTAGAAACAGTGTACTATCTCTGGGTCAACGGCAGGCCCGTGGGCTACTCAGAGGATTCAAAACTTCCTTCGGAATTCAATATCAGTTCCTTTCTTACAGAAGATGAAAACATCCTGGCCCTTGAGGTGATCCGTTTTGCAGACAGTACCTACCTTGAGGATCAGGATTACTGGTATCTTTCCGGCATTTACCGGAATGTGTTTCTCATTGCAAAACCGGCTCTGCATATTGCAGACTGGAAGATCACCGCGCTGCCGGACTCCCGCGGGAACGGGGAAATTTCCGCGGATGTTACCGTGTCCCGGGAGCCGGGTTTTGCCGGCTGCCGCATAGGTCTGGCTCTCTATGACGGCTCGTCCAAATGTGCCGAAGGGGAGGGGAGTGTGGCGGCGGCGGCTCAGTACCGGAACGACACTGTTCCTACAGCCAATACGGGCCGGGCGGGCTTTACCGTAAAAAACATCGAGGAATGGTCTCCGGCAAACCCTAAGCTCTACACGGCGGTGATAAGTCTTGTTGACAAAAACGGTAAAATTCTGGACATAGAGAGTTCCCGTATCGGCTTCAAGCGCATTGAGGTAAAGCATGGAGTGGTTTACCTCAACGGTACGAGGCTTCTCGTTCAGGGGGTGAACCGGCACGATCACTCTTGGAGGGACGGCCGGGCGGTTCCCGTGGAACACATGAGGGAAGAGATAAAGCAGATGAAGCTGATGAATATAAACGCCGTCCGTACCTGCCATTATCCCGATACTCCTGACTGGTATGAACTCTGCGATGAGGCGGGAATTCTTCTAATATGCGAGACGGATCTTGAAACCCACGGGGTCATGGGGCAGCTCAGCCACGATCCCGCCTGGGCAGCCGCATATCTTGAACGGGCGGTACGGATGGTGCAGAACTACAAGAACCATGTTTCAATTTTTTCCTGGTCCCTGGGAAACGAAAGCGGCGTTGGGGCAAACCATGCGGCCATGTATGGTTTTATCAAAGAGTACGACAAGACCAGGCTCTGCCAGTACGAGGCGGGGGAACCGGGGAAGAATATTTCCGATGTCCGGGGGAACATGTATGCCCCTGTAGAAAAGATACTAAAGATGCTTGCAGATCCCGAAGATGACAGACCCATAATCCTCGTGGAGTATCTCTACCAGATCCGCAATGCGGGCGGCGGCCTTGAACATTTCCTTACCCTGAGTGCCGAATATCCGCGCTTCCAGGGAGGTTTTGTCTGGGACTGGCAGGATAAGTGCCTCGTAGGCAAAACAAAAGAAGGCAGGGAATTCTTTGCATACGGCGGGGATTTCGACGAGCCTTTTGCGGAAAACAATACCCCGCCGTTCAAGTCTTTTTCCGCTCCGCCCTTTATGACAAGTAACGGCGTGGTTCTGCCCGACCTCCGCTGGAAGCCTGTCGCCTTTGAACTCAAGCAGGCCTACTGCCCCTTAAGAATCAGTAAGCCTGAACGTTTTGCCTGGGAAGCTGAAGCTCCGGCGGATCTCTTTGTATTGAAGCGGGTAAACTGCCTTGCCGGAGACGGAGAAGGGGAGGCCCTGGAATGCGTGCAAAGAATACGGGAAAACGGAGATGTTATTTCTGAAAAAAATCTGGAACTCCCCCCCCTGAAAGTCTGGCAGGAAGTCCGGTTCCGTGCGGATCTTTCCTTTGAACGGAAGGCAGGATCGGAGTACACGGTGGAATTCTCCCTCCGCCTGACAAGAGACCTTTTCTATGCGCCCAAAGGCTATGAAACCGGCTGTTTCCAGTTCTCCGCCGGAAGGGGCCCGGCGGAGGCGAGTCCTGTTTCAAACGGTAGCGATGCTGTTGGGTCTGAAGGATCAGGCGGTATCACCGTTGAAGAGTCTGACGAAGTCGAAGCCGCGGCTTTTGTCGTTTACGGAGGCGGCCTCCGTTCTTCGATCTCAAAAAAAACGGGCCTTATTACGGCTCTTGAAAAGGAGGGGAGGCGCTACCTCGTCTCGGGAGCAAAGCCGGCGCTGAATAGGCCCCTTACCGGTCTTGATGCCCGCCAGGGCTGGGGGTGGTACGATGACTATGAAAAAGTCCGCGCCATGACTCACCATGTAACAGGTTCCCGCCTCTTGAAAGGCTCTTCTCAATGCCGCATCGAATTTGATTTTTCAGGCCGGACCGAAGCTGCGCTTCCCGTCAAGGGGCTTTTGGCCTATGTCTTCGACGGACAGGGCCGTATTACCGTTGACTACCGCATCAAACTGGATGAAGGCTTCAATGCGCTGCCCCGGGTGGGTCTGGAATTCATCCTTCCCCCGGGTTTTGAAGACATTGAGTACTACGGCCGCGGCCCCATCGAAAATTATTCCGACAGGAAGCTTGCCGCGGTACTGGGCCGTTACAGTTCCACTGTCGAAAATGAACATTTTCCCTTTGTGCCCCCATCGGAATGCGGAGGCCACGAAGAAACCCGCTGGCTCTGCCTTAAAGGGAAAGAGGGAGAAGTACTGCGGATTTCGGGGGACAGACCCTTCCACTTCGATGTTCACCACAGTACCGTGGAGGACTACATTGCCGCCGGGCATGATCACGAGATTCCGCGGCTGGAGGAAAGTTTCCTCCATATCGACGCCGCCCATGGCCCCATCGGTTCCAACATGGCCTGGAGTTCCGTCATGCCCGGCGCCTACGCCCTTTCCGGCGGGGTCTATGATCTGAGTTTCAGTCTGGAGCTTTTGTAATAAACTTGTTCAATAGACTTGTTCAGTAACCCGGTTGGTTACTGAACAAGTCCAATGAGGGAAGAATTCAGCCTGTGAGTTCTTCCAGGCTGACGGTTTTGGCGAGCTTCTCTACAAAGCGGATGTTTTTTCCCGTTCCGCTTGCAATGGCGCCTTTAAGCATAAGGGGCGCAAGATCAAGGTCTTCTGCGCCGCGGAAGGTGGCAAGTACACAATATTCGGCGCAGAAGCCCGTAATAACGGGAGTGTCAACATTCTGCGACTGCAGGAATGACAGTAATTCTGTTTTGTTGAAGCTGTTGAGGTAGTGTTTGACGATGCGCTTTTCTTCATCCAGGGGCTTAAGCGTATCGATCATTTCAAAGTTGACTTTTCCCGGTGCGGCGTCTTTGCCGTTGTCGTGCTGAATCCACACCACCGGGAAACCCCTGCCGCGAAAAAGGGCGGCCGCCTCGTTGATCTTCCCGGCGGCCTTGTCCATGAGACGTTTCTCCCTGCCGCTGTAGGAGGCTTTCTGCATGTCTATGACGAGCAGGGCGCATTTCATCCCTAGACACCTTCCTTGACGATCTCGATCTTGATGCCGTCGTTCTGGTCAGGTTCATCCTTGGGAGGAATAGTTACCCTGAGGATGCCGTTTTTGAAAACCGCCTTTACCTTCTCCTGTGCGTACTTGTCCAGAGGAGCATAGTACTTCTGTTTTTCAATATTCTTCATCTTGAGACGGCGTTTGAAGTAGCGGATATTCTCTTCCGAAGGAAGATCCCGGCTTTCTTCGTCTCCCGCGGGGAGGACTGCGGAAAAAACCATGTAGTCTCCCTGGAAAGAGAGGCTGATGTTCTTCTCGTCAAAGCCCGCAAGGGCAAATTCGAAGTTGAGCCCCCGATCTCTTGTCATGTAGACGTTCATGGGAGGATAGGAATAGTTGGGATAAAAATCGGTGTTTTCGTCGAAGCAGCGGGCAAAGGGGCTGCCGGGCCCGAATGGCCCGTGTTCCCGGAATTCACCATGACCGTAGTCAAAATTCCTTGAGAATTCATCCTTAAAATCCTGGGCGGCATCGAAGATCTCGTCGAAAATGCTCCCCAGATCCATGTAGGGCCTGTTTCCTTTCATAATAACTCCTTCCGCATCCTTTACAATTTCTACCGGATGCGTTTTGCCGGCCTTTCGGCCCGGCTGGTTTACAACCTCCCATGCGGGCAGATGTTGGAGATATACTCTCCATATAATATATATACACCCTTTTGAAGAAAAAGGTAAATACTTTTTTTGGTTATTTTTTACGGAGAATATACCAGACCCCTGCCGAGGCAAAGAGAGCCGTCATTCCGCAGGCTGCCTGCAGGGCTTCCGGGGCGTCTGAAACGAGGATGCCCGGGAGGGTATAGCCTGCAATAAAGCCTGCGGCGGGGATCAAAAGGGCGGGAAGGCTCCGGAGGAAACCGCTGCGGGAGAGTGACTCCCCTTTCGGATGAAGGCGTTTTTTGCAGTCTGTATTGAGGCAGCCGAAACAGGTTTCGATATCCGTCATTCTGCCTCCTCAGCGGATTGTTCCGCTTGTGGGGGCGGGGGAGAGCCCGGCACGGGAAGACGGACGCGCCGGATGGACTTTGCCTTACCGTTCTCCCCGAGTTCAAGCAAAATCCCTTCAAGCTGAGGCTCCGACCAGACATCCCTTGTCCAGTCGGGAATACCGGAAATGTACTCCTGGATGCGGGGGGCGATCTCCGCCCCGCCGATGGAATTGAGGCTTCCGGTACGGCCTGCATCGGTGATTACCGCCGTGCCGCCGGGAAGGATGCGTTCATCGGCAGTCTGAACCCTGGTGTGGCTGCCCAGAACAGCGGAACAGCGGCCGTCCGCGGCGAGGAAGAGGGTCTGCTTCTCCCCGGTCGCCTGGGCGTGAAAATCCAGGATGACGTAGGGGGTTTCAAGCCGGAGCCGTTCCAGCAGAGCATTGAGAATCACGAAAGGGTTGTCCCCGTGGATGCGGCTGAAGCCGCTTTGCCCCAGAAGAACGGCAACCGCGACTTTTGGAGAAGCGGGATTTTTGTTTTCCGGGCCGCCTACCCGGAAGATCCGGGAGCCTGAACCCGGCGCCTGCGGGGAAAGGTTTTCCGGGCGGAGGACATAGGGCATCTTGTTAATATTTTCCGTGAGATCCTTCTTGTAGAAACAGCATTCGCCGGTTGTTATGACATCCGCTCCCAGCTTACGCAGATATGCGGCATGATTACGGCCGATACCGTTCCCGCCGGTGACTCCGTCTCCGCAGGCGACGATAAAATCGATGGAATGGTCTTTTTTCAGTACGGGAAGCCCCTTTTTGAAGGCATAAAGCCCCGCTTTTCCCAGAATTTCGGCTACATAGAGGATTTTCATGAAGAATTCAGGCCCGGGAGGAACTAAAACGGTTCCGGAAATCCTCTAAACCGGAGAGAATACGGCCGAATTCCGAGGCGGCCCGGTAATCATTCAGTTCCAGACAGGTATCCCGGAGGTTGTAGAGGGCGTCATAGTACATGGGAGCCAGCCTGACCGCCTCTTCAAAGCAGCGCCGGGCCTCTTCGTTGCTGCCCAGGGTAAAGTAGAGCGCCCCCATGTTGTTCCAGATTTTGGGATCATTTTCTTCAACCTGAAGGGCGGAATGGTAACAGTTTTCGGCAAGTTCAAACTGTTCAAGCTCATAGTAGATGAGGCCCAGGGAAACCCAGGCCTCCGAGATGAAATTGTCGATATTTACGGTTTGATAGAAACACTCGACGGCGGCTTCATAATCGCCTGTATGCTGCCGGGCAATCCCCAGATTAAGCCAGAGGAGAGGGTTTTCCGGCTCCATGCTCAGGGCTTTTTCAAAGAGAGGAATGGCCTCATAGGGGCGGTTTGCCTCGGTAAGAGCTATACCTGAACTGTTAAGCACCGCAGCGGTTTCCATAATACAACAGCCTCCATACCCTAATATACATCAATACGCCGGGATTTTCTATAACAAATAATGCCTCAAGAGGTTCGGGCTCCGGAAACAGGGAAATATTGGGCTCTTTTAGGCCCTGCCTTTCTTACTCTATAAATCGGGGTTCATATATGTTATAATTGTACTGTGAAAGATTTGAGTGAATACAATGAATTGGTCTCGGAGCATGAGCTTTTTAGCTTTTTGTATGATCGGGTCATTACCAAGGAGATAAGTACCTTCTCCCAGCTTAAGACCTTTGCAGAGCCCATAATCAAGGATAAGCGCTGCCATCCTGTCATTATGAGGCTCTTTGAACTCATCAAGAAGCTTAACTGGGGTTTTTTTTCCGGCATTTCCCCGCTGACCCACAAGATTCTCTGGGCGGAACTGGTGATCACCGACAAGCTTTTCCCCGAGGCTGGGGATATGAAGCGCACCCTTTCCATTTCCAATCTTTACATCGGAATGCTGGATATCCACGGCTATACCAAGTTTTGTCAGGATTCCAGGAAGAATCTTTCCATGCTCCATACCCTGGACAGGTCGATAAACAATGAAATCCGTCAGCTTTGTACCCAGTGTCATGCGGTCTGCCAGCGGGAGCGGGGGGATGAGATAGTTTTGGTGGCCGCTTCCGCCACCGATGCCCTTACCGGAGTGCTGGCGATTCTCGACTACTTCGGCAAGACCAATGTGATAAAAGATCCGAACATCAACACCCAGCGGAGCGGGGACGCCAAGATTCTGCCGGTGTTTAAGATCTCCGCGGGGATCACCGGGGGCAACACATCAAGCCCCCTCATCATCACCGAGCAGGGGAACCTGGCGGGCTTTCTCCTCAATTCCGGCGCGCGGCTCCAGACCAGAGCCAATGAACTTTCCCCCAAGGAATCCCGAATCATGGTGACCAAACAGGTGTTCATGAATTACCAGAAGGAAAACGCCGTCGAAAAATGCGCCATCTTCAGGACCAATGCGGTTTACTTTTTTGATACCGGGCTCATCGAATTCAAGGGCGTACAGCTTCCCTCCATGGAAGCTGTCTTTAAGCCGGAAGAGCGCTACAAGGAAAAAATCAGCGAAGACCTCCTTAAACTGTTCAGTTCGATAAAGGAAAATCTCTGGGAGCAGCGGATCTACCAGGATATGATGGAACTGTTGTCAAAGACCTCAAAACTAATGCCGAAGTACAAGGCTTCTCTTCCAAAGCCGATACTGGGCCTCAAGGAAGTTGACAACGACACTTTCGTAAAGCTCTGCAATCTCGGGCTCCGGAATTATCTTCAGGATGAAGACTTTTCGGCGGCAACGGATCTGCTCCACGATCTTATCACCATCATTGAGACGATTCCTTCTTTTGACAAACTTATCCTTGACTACCTCAAAGGCATCGCTGAACGTTATGATCTTCTGCTCACTTCCTACAGAAACACTGTCGACAGGGAACTTGACGAGAAGGCCGACCAGATCTTTTCCGGCGACCATTACAAGACCTGGCTTGCAGCCAAGAATGCCGTTTCAATTTACGAAAGACTAAAAGTAATCGGCCGCAAGAGCAAGGAAATTACCGGCAAAAAGGCTCTCTGGTTCAACCTCATCAAGAAGTACAGCGAAGAGATGGAATTCAAACTTTACTCGGGGAAGAAGTAAGGGCAACGCTGATTAGTGTTATTTAATCGCCAAGGGTTTAATTCCCCGCCGCTCTGCGGCGGTTAAAAATGTAATTGAGACATGATATAATGGAGATATGAGTGAATATATACACAAAGCACATAATGTATCAGTATTGATATATCATATAGTATGTCCGGCGAAATACAGGCGGGTAGTAATCAGTGAGGAAGTGGACAAGACGCTGAAAGGAAC
>JAIRXN010000187.1 GCA_031268245.1 Treponema sp.
CCCGTCTTCTTCGCCGCGGCGGTGGCGGCCTCGAAATTCCGGGGATCGTTTACCGCATCGAAGATACGGAACACATCAACACCGTCTTTGGCGGCGTATTCCACGAATTTGGCCACCACATCGTCGGCATAGTGCCGGTAACCAAGAAGATTCTGCCCGCGGAGGAGCATCATGATCTTTGTATTGGGCAGGGCGGCTTTAAGTTTTTTGAGCCGTTCCCAGGGATCTTCATTCAAAAAGCGGATACAGGAGTCAAAGGTGGCCCCGCCCCAGGCTTCCAGGGCGAAAAATCCCACCTTGTCGAGTTTATCACAAACCGGCAGCATGTCGGCGGTGACCATACGGGTGGCGAAGAGAGACTGATGCGCGTCCCGAAGCACCAAATCGGTAAGTTTTACTTTCGGCATTCTTTTTTCCTTTATTGTCAAGAATTAGTTTTACGATACTCGTTGACCGCCGCGGAAATGGCCGCGGTTACCGCCGCGTTCCCGGCTCCCGCCGCGGGGCTCTGTGTTGTTGCCGGCTGCTGAACATTCTTATCTGCCCTAACAACGTGGAAAAATTTCCCCATCAGGGTTACGCACACGATGAGAATTATCAGAAAACTGAATACAATTCCCATGCCGAGCAGGGTTAAAACACTACTCTGCTCCAGCATTTCAAGTATGGTCATAGAACCTCCAAAGATTAAATTATAGCTATTATATCGAAAAAAGCGGAATCCTTGCAAGGGGACGTAAAATCCCCGGAGAAGATCTATTCTTAATTCACCGGGGCGAACATGTCCTTTCCTACACCGCAGAGCGGGCATACCCAGTCGTCAGGAATCTCTTCAAAGGGAGTACCGGGCTTTATTCCGCCGTCAGGATCGCCGGCGGCAGGGTCGTAGATATAACCGCATGCGTTGCATACATATTTCGTCATGATAAACTCCTTCAGTTCCATTGAGATATTTATAAGTTTCGTATATACTGAAACCGCTTTTCAAGGAAAAAATGGTGATTTCTCAAAATTCCGGGAGGGAATATGGATATTCGGTTGATTGGCGACATTTTGACTGTATGCAGGCGTATGGATGCAAAGGGTCTGGTGAATGCCTTTGAAGGCAACATTTCGGCGCTGCAGGACGGTTTCATCTATATAACTCCCTCGGGCAAAAACAAGGCCTTTCTCGACGAAGGCATGATCGCCGTCCTGGAAGAGCACAGCCTCAAACAGGCGGGAGGGAAATTTCCCCCCTCGTCGGAACTGCTGCTGCATACCCAGTCATACAAGGCCAGAGCCGACGTTAAGGCGGTGATTCACTGCCATGCGCCGTACCTGACGGCCTTTGCCCTGAACCGCAGGCCGCTGAAGAGCAGGGCATATCCGGAGATGATGCATGTCTTCAAAGAAATCCCGGTCGCTTCTTACGGCAGGCCGGGGACTCCGGATATTTTTACCGGAGCCGCGGAACTTGTCGAAAAGCATAACGCCATTCTCCTTGCCAATCACGGAGTGCTGGTACTCGGCAGAGACATCTACGATGCGATGAACAGAATTGAAGCCTGCGAATCCATAGCGCGGGTTCTGTTTCTGGCCGAAAGTATCGGAAAACCCGTAGACCTGAGCGAAGAAGAGTGCGCATATCTTTTGGCAAAGTAACACTACATCAGGCTTGCGTATTCGGCTTCGTAGCGTTTTAGCTGGGGATTGCCGGGGTCCAGGGCGAGGGCCTGCTTGAGATAGTAGACTGCCCGGCGTCCGTCCCGGCGGCGGTGGTAGATGTCGAACATGGCGATGATCGAATCAAGGTTCCGGGGATCCTCAAAGAGACTGGAACGGAGATCGTTCATCACCGAATCTTCGTTGGTTCTGATACGGCTGCGCAGGTAGTAGTAGCGGCTCTTTACCGGGCCTCCCGGCGCCTGGTTAAGCCGGCTTTCGATCATCCTTCCCGCTTCTTCAATGCGGCCTGTATCAATAAGCGCAGAAAAATAGGAAACGGCTCCTTCATCATTGGCAGGATTCCTCTCGTAGAGTTCCCGTGCAAAGTTGAGAGAGCGGGCATTGTTTCCCAGTCCTTTTTCCACGGTATATGCATTGATAAGATCCTGGGAGGAACGGCGTTCATCGAGAAGCCGGTTCAGCCAGGGAAGCGCTTCCTGCCAGGCCTGCCGCCGGATTGCATCCCGAAGGGCCAGATCCAGCACAACCGGTGAAGGTTCGGAAGCTTCCATGAGGCTCCGGAGAAGCTGCCGCCCCTCATTCTGATCCTCCGGGCGGCTTGATTCCATGAGGAGCCGGGCCGTATAAACGGAAACCTCGTCGTCGCGGATCTCTGAACGGAGTATGGAACGCAGATAGTTGAGGGCCGCGTCCCGGTTGCGGAAACCTTCCGCCTGAACCCGCGCCCTCAGGAAAAGATAGAGTCTATTATTGGGATTGATTCCCTGGTACAGATCCAGAGGAACCTGGGCCTGGAGAAACTGGCCCTGCTCGACCAGTACCCGCGCCCTCATCAGAATGAATTCGGCGTCCCTGTTGTCCCTTTGGAGGATCTCCGCAATGGCCGGATCGGCGCGCGCCCAGTCCCCGTTCTGGTAGTAGGTAAGGGCAAGCTGTCTCTTTACGGAATGATAATCGGGATAACGGATCACAAGGTCGGAAAGAAGCCGCAGGGCTTCCTGGTTTTGGCCTATTCTGAGCATTACCCGGGCAAGGCCCAGCGCGGCAGGGTAGCACTCCCGGGAAAAGTCATAGCAGCGGGTAAAGGCTGCCACGGCCTCGTTGAACCGTTCTGTTCTCTCGTATACGATGCCGATGAAGAGGATCGCCAGCACAGAATTACTGTTCATGGCGCTTGCTTTCTGGAGATCCGGCAGGGCGGTGAGGAGCCTGTCGCCGGTTTCCTGGTAGAGAGCCAGAAAGGGCAGCACATATTCAAGATAGTCCCCTGATTCGGGGGAAGGAGGAGTATAATTTCCCCCTTCGGCTTCCCGGATAATTCTTGAATAGACATGATTGGAGGGAAAATCCGGATTGGGAAGCTGGGCCCGGAGGTCGGGGTAAATCGTCCTGATAAGGGTTACATTGATGCCGTTCATGACCCGGCCGAATTCAGTTCCGCCCAGATCCCGGCTGCGGATAAGATCCAGAGCCCGGAGCAAATTTGAAGGGATCCCTGATTCGGTGAGATTCCGCAGTTCTTCCACAACGCCTCCCGTTGAGGCCGCCGGCTGGGAATTTACGGTATTTGGAGGGCCCGGATCCGGCTTCCGCTCTGCCGGTTTGGTTCCGCAGGAAAGAATGAGCAGACTGAAAAAAAGTACGGGCCAGAGCAGGCTCCCGGCTCTAGGGCGCATGGATAAGGCATACCCCCCAAAAGTCCTCCTTCACTTCTTCATCTCTCCGCTTTCTCTATTCGTCCCGAGAGAGACGAGTATCAGGGTAAGCCCCGCCAGTACGACGAGCAGAGACCACCAACGAATAATGAACTGGGTAAAGGAAAAAGGGACCATATCCAGGGAAAAGATCATCAGTACCGAACCGAGGATGAGAAAGACGATTGAAGGCACCACATATCTGGAATGGAGGGCTCCGTAATGGCGCCAGCCTGTAGGGAAAAGGGCAAGGCCCGAAAACACGGAGATGAGAGGCCAGGATTTGGAAAAGGGAATGGGAAGTATCCCCAGTGCGGCCAGGAAAAGGAAAATTCCTATCTGGAGAAAAAAGGCCGCAAAGAAGAGGTAGAGAGAACGCTTCTTGAGTTGGATGGCAAAAAAAGCCAAAAACAGCCCCAGAACAATAAAAATAAGGGATGCCACCACGGAAATCCGGGAAATATTGGTGAGCGTTACAATAAGAAAGACGGTTCCCAGAAACATGAGCGAAAGGCCGATAATAAAAAAGAGCTGCGCTGCGGTACGGCGGGAAACTATATGATGCATATTATAAGTATATCGGCAAAAAGCTTCCTTGCCAATGAGGTTTCATTGTGTTAAAATCGAAAGATATGGGAATGGGGAAGAGATTTTTGTATTTTTCTTTGCTTTGTATAGGTTTTGTTATTGTCTTTTCAGGCTGCCGGGCGGCGGAAAGACCGGGCAGGAACAAGGCCGGCGTTTCGCCGAATCCTTACTATCTTGAAGTATCCTCCGGGCAGGGTGAGGTTTTTGAGGATCTGTTCAGACTCCTTTCGGAAAAGGACGGGGCCGGAGAAGATGTATTTGTCATTGTCCGCGAAATTGCCAATAACTATATCCGCATCAGGGAATACAGCAGGCTTATCAACTTTCTTTCCGAAAGAACGGTCAAGTATCCTGACGATCCATACAACAGCTACTATCTTTTGACCATTGCCTATGCCTATCTCCAGCAGGAAGCCTATCCCGCGGCGGCCCGGTTCTTTGAGATAATTATAAAAAATTATCCGGATCTGACTGTCCAGGGAGAATCGATACACCTGGCCTGTCTCAACCAGCTTATCACCCTGGTGAATAATCCTGAACAGCGGGTATGGTACTATCAGGAACTGATCTCCCGTTTCCCGGACAAGATTGACCTGGGGGTTTCCTACTTTATGCTTGCCCAGGCCTACGAATTGATAGGCGACTGGAACGGCGCCATTCAGGCCTATACCCAGTATCTGCCCTACATGGGCGCCATGATTCCCGGTTTTCCCGATGCGGATAACTATGCAAAGCAACTGGTGGATTTTAACAATTCTCCCAAAGACTGGACTTTTGAAAACCTCAATGTGCTTTTGAATACGATACGCGCCGCTCTTGATTCCGGCTCCTCGGGGAGACTCTGGCCTTACAGGGCCAAGGTGAATTTCTTTGCCCGTTCCTGGGAACAGGAAGAAGCCGACGATTCGGGGATGGCGGAATTCAATCTCTCCGATTTTATGCGCGGAAACCGGATCTACTATGCTCAGGATCTCGCGGCCGGTTCCAATGCCAATGAGGCGTATCTGCGTACCTGGGGCTGGTCGCAGTATATCTCCGTCTGGTACTTCTACTTCCGCAAGATCTACTTTCCCTCGAATCCGGAGATTCACGGCCGCTGGGAATGGGCCGGTGTATACTACGGGGAGAAATTTTAATGCAGGAAGGGAAGAGTAAAAAAAAGGTACGCACATACGGTGCGGCCGGTTTGACGGCGCTGCTGTTTCTGCTTGCAGTCCCGCTGGGCGCGGAAGAAACGGCAGTAAGGAACGGCAGTGACACTACACAGGCCGGGTTTCCCCCATCGCCGTATATACGGCCTTTGAGGGGGCAGTATTCCGCCGTACCTGCAGAACTTAAAACATCGTACAATTTTTTTACTTCTTTCCACTCCCTGGGCCTTTTTTATGATGACGAAAATGAACTGTATCAGCGTTATCTGAAACAGTACACATCCAAAGGCGGGAAGGAATGGCTTGAAGCCGTCATGAAACGCGCCGAACCCTACATTCCGTTTATCCGTGAAGAAATTGAAAAAAGAGGGCTGCCCCCCGAGCTGCTCTGCCTTCCCGTGATTGAATCGGGGTATTCGGTAAAGGCCCGCAGCCGTTCCGGCGCCGTGGGACTCTGGCAGTTCATGAAGAACAGTATTTCTCCCTTTGACATGAAGGTGAACGAATGGGTGGACGAGAGACGGGATTTCTGGAAATCTACCGACGGAGCCCTGCGGAAACTGGAAGAAAACTATAACTACTTTGGAGACTGGGCCCTGGCTCTGGCTGCCTACAATGCAGGTCTGGGAGCCGTAAGCCGGATAGTCAAACAGACCGGGATCGGCGACTACTGGGAACTCTCCCGGCAGAAAAAGCTGAAAACAGAAACAATACACTATGTGCCGAAACTTTTGGCGGTGTCCCGCATACTCCTCAATCCCCGGCAGTACGGTATGAACCCTGTATGGCCCGGCGACTATCAATGGGTGCGTATTCCCGTAGGACGGGCCGCAAGCCTCTCCCTCCTGGCTTCCGAAGCCGGAATGGATCAGGCTCTTCTGTTCATGGCAAACCAGGAACTCGAAACCGGCGTTACTCCCATTGATAAAAACTACCTCCTGAAGGTTCCCGCAAAAGACGCCGGCAGTATCACTGCGGTCCTGGCCCGGAAAGACATTGACCTTGTAAAGTACTACTCCCACACGATCCGTTCCGGGGACACCCTGCTGGCCCTGGCTCTCCATTACGGGGTATCGGTGGATCAGATTGAGAGCATGAATCCGGGCATACGGCCGAGATACCTCAGGATAGGGCAGCGGATCATAATCCCTGCGTTTAAGGAAGCGGAACCCTACCGGCGCAGAGCCGCCGCGGAGGAAAGGGTCTTTGGGGGAAATCATCTTGTCAAGAAAGGTGAATCTCTCTGGTCAATTGCGCTGGCCTACAATGTAGACCCGGAACTTTTGGCGGAAGCCAACGGCATGGGCATGGATTCCATTCTCAGGGAAGGCCGGAACCTGAAGGTGCCGCAGTGAGGATTAAACTATGAAACAGACGACGGGGAGAAAATTTTTTTTGGGCGCTCTCTTTTTCCTGTTTGCCGTTCTGGTTTTTCCCCTGCCGGGAGAGGATATAGCCATAAGCGGGAGAATTGCCTGGGAACGCATGGAGATTGATGCAACGGTTTCCCTGGACATGGCTTCCGCAGGACTAAAATTCCCCAACGGCAGGGTACAGGGCGAAGAATATATCAGGGCCGCCTACCCTTCACTGATACAATCCCTGCTTTTGCTCATTCCGGTAGATTCTTCCCGGAACGCCGGGGATTTTATAAAGAGCGGCGACTTGAGCATGGAGGCTCTTAAAAATTTTGCTGCGGCGGCTTCTCTCTCCGCTCCTGCCTTTTCTCCGGATCTGCTTTTGCTCAGGGCCCCTTATGCCTTAAAGCTTTCCGGTTTGGGATCCATGCTTCCGGGAAGCAGCCGTCCCGCAGAGATACTGCGTACCATTGGTTCAAATTCTTCACCCGGTTATACGGGCATCATCATCATTGCTTCAAAACAGCTTCCCGCCCACGGTATGCGCGGCACATATCTTGCCCGTCCCTGTATCTTCCCCAAAATCTGGGACACGGAAATGAATCTGATATTTGAAAAAAACATGCTCAAACCGGGACACTCAGGCCCGGCAGTCCGTTATGCAAAAGAGAGGGATATATTTCTTTCCACTCCTTCGGGCTTGAGCGAAGAACTTGTCTCCCTGGCGGGGGAAAGGCCCCTGAGGATCATCGCGCGGGAAATTTTCGGAAAGCGGCCTACGGACCCGGTTATCGACAGGGAAGATGCCCTGCTCATCACCGGAAATGAAAGAAACCGTGAACTGCTCCGGGAAGGCAAGCTGGTGTTTGTGCTGGCGGATGAAGTTCTCACTGAAGTGCCGGGCGGCAATTAGTGTCTGTCCATAAAGCCGGTTTTATGAGCAGATCCTAAAAGGTCATGAGGGTTCCAATGCCGGAAAATGCCCATGGACAAAAATGAAGCCAAGAGCCTGGATTTTCCGTTCTTTTATCTGAATTACAGTAACGGTGTTTTTATCCGTACTCTTGCTCCCGGCGCGGAGGATCTGGGGGGCGGCATGTTCCGTCATAATGGTTCCGTGTACAGTCTGCCGGAAGGGTTTGCGGCAGAATGCCTTTCCGGAAAAGAGATTAAGGGAAAGACACTGCTGGCCCTGGCCCGCAGGAGTCCTCACCCGCTTGTGGCAAAAGGCCCCCTCATGGCGCCTCCCGGAAAGAGGCTCATGGGCCTGGATTTGGAAATTCCCGCGGCCGGGCGCAAAGGTTCTGCGGGAGGAGAAAGCACTCTTGCAATAAGGGTGCAAAGGGAAATTGTTCCGCAGAAGGACTGGCTGCCCCTGGAGGAGCTGTCCCGTTACTATCTTTATCATGACGAAATTTATGAAATAATTGACGATGAAACTCTGGATGCGCTTGTTGCCGAATATGGCTCCGGCGGGAAACTGATACTCCGCGGAGAGGAGATCCCCCGCTTTGCCGACGAAAAGATACGGCTGATCATTAGTTTCGGAGACAGCGCCCTGAAACAAAAACTTTCAGAAGACAGACTTTTTATCAGGGAGGAGGAACTGTCGCTGGTGCTTTCGGTCAGGGCGGAGCCGGGGAAGGGATGCAGAACAATTCGGGGAATACCGGCCCTGGCCTGGGGCAGGGATACGGATTGCAGGCACTATGACGCGGCGGAAGTATCCGCCGCCTGTGACAGAGACTATGTGCTTCTCGATGAAAAATGGGCCCGCCGGAAGGATCTTGAAAAAACGGGCCTCAATCCCCTCGGGCGCTACGCGGGAGGCGAAGCGATTGAAGGCGTCGGTATCCCTGTCCCCCTCCTCTTTCGGCGGGGAGAAGCGCCGCCTTACTTCAGCAGACTTGAATATCAGGGCCCTCCCTGGCTTGACAGGGCCGAAAAGGCGGCAATTTTTTGCGCCCACCTGGACTTTCTCCGTTTCTGGGGAATTTCAGGCGGGGTGATCCACTCAGGGCGCGGCAGGGCCGAAACGGCGGCTCTTTTGGCGCGATGGCTGCAGGACACGGAAAGCGCAGGGAATCGTGTTTCCGCGGAGACACATGCGGAGAAAACCATTGTCCTTATGGAAAGGAATTTTTGGGAACTCTATTTCAGTATTTCCGCCGCCGGTCTGCCCCCTCCCCTTGAAGGAGAGGATCTTTTAAGCTCACGGAACAAGGGCGTCTGTACCGGTTTCTATGAATCCCTGCCGCCGTCTTCCAACAGTCTTGTGAGCAGATGCGATATGCTGATTCTGCTTGAGCCGGCACATGCCGCCGGGAATTATATGGAAAGGCTGGGCGGTATAGACGCGGGGATCGTGCTGGGCGTCTCTTCGGAGGAACCGGGAGAAGAAACCCTGCGGCGGTTTTTTGGCCTAAAGGGGGAAAGAGCCGAACTGGGCAGATGGATCTACCGGAATACCGGAGCGGCACTGCCCCTGCCCCGTTTCTACCGGATGCCGGCAAGGGAAATTCTCAGGTCCCCGTTCGGGGGACGTTTTACGGTAGATACCAAATTTCGCAGTATTCCTGCCCCTGAACTTGCCGAAGAAAGCGTATTCTTTTATGCGGAAGGCACAGGGGATTACGATCCTGAGGCCGCCGTCAAAACAAAATTCACCTTCGGGGAACTTTCGGAAGAGGAAAAGAATAATTTTTTCCGCTGGCGGCATCTGTTCAGAAAGGGAATAGAGAAACCTGCGGGAAGGGCATTTATCCTCATCTATGCGAGAGAACTCTGCCTTGCCATGGGAAACACGGAGCCCCTTGAAGCCTTCGCCGGGCTGTCCCGGCTGCAGGAATACTGCGTATGGCTGGAAAGTTTTTCGGAGGGAAAGCGGGATTTACAGGAAACGGCGGAGCAGCCGCGCGTCTCCCGCCAGCTTCTGCAGCGGCTCTTTGATTTCACCGTCATGTACGGAATTACATCCCGGACTCTTCCGCTTGTCCTTTCAAGAGCCGCCGGAAGCCGGGATTACCTCATACAGGATCTTTTGATTCACAAAAAATACATTGAAGAAAACAACAGTATCGATTTTGAAGATATAAATCCTTTTATCGGAGATCTTTTGCAGAGTAACAGTTTTTATGTCTTTTACGGAAAAGAACTGGAAAGGGCCTTTGAAAAAGTTATAAATCTTATCGACCGGAGGCTCCGGGATCTCTGCAAAAAACGGCTTTTTGAATTTTTCTTCCCGGTCAAGACATACCGTGAAAGCCGCAGGGCCTTCGCGGGCATGGAAGCCGCCGGTTACTCTTCCTACACTGCCGAGTGGGCCCACTTTCTCGGATCTAAACCTCTTCTCAAATTTATTTCCTCGGTTTTCCGTTATGTCGAATACAGGCTGAAAATAATAACAGGCTTTGAAAAACCGCGGCAGACGCCCCCCCTGGAGGAATACTGGCGGCTCATAGCCGACGCCGCCCTGAGTAACGCCGCCGGCCCCGTACAGATACGGCCGGGTTCCGTTAAACTGCGTCATGAATCCATCGAAAGACTCCGCTCCGAATCGGATGAGGTAAAACAGCTTTTGTTGGTTGAAGAAAATTCCGCCGGAGGCCGCACGAAAGAGAGCGGCCATGCGCCGCCGCCTCCCGGACTTAAAAAGACTGAAAAAAAACAGTCCGGCATCAATGCTTTTATCGACGGACTGAACGGGACGGAACGGAAAGCCCTGCTCCGCATTGCCTCCGCCGGAGATCCGTCTTCACTAAAGACTGAACTTAAAGAAACGGCAGCCGCGGGGTTCTCCATGCCGGAACTGCTTATCGACAGTATCAATGAGAAGTTCATGGATGCCTTTGGGGATCTGTTAATTGAAAACGGGAAAGAGGTACCGCGCATCGCAGAAGAATACCGGGAGAAGCTGACGCGGCGGGCCAAAGAATCTTAAGGCAACGCTGATTAAATGCGGCCACTCAGTGCTTCCTTAACAAAAGACCGGCATTCAGACTATACTTGAAACATGCCTAACCTTCCCAGACGCATAAGTCAGGCGATTCTCTCCTCCCTTTCCGCGGGGGTGGTACCCCGTGTGGGACTTGAATACATTGCCGTTGGACGTAAACGGGAAGTGGAAGCCAGCCTGCAGGATCTTGACAATATTGCGGGGGGAGCCGCTGCCTTTAGGATTATCGCGGGACGTTACGGCAGCGGGAAAAGTTTCTTCCTCCAGGCGATCCGCAACTATGCGCTTGAACAGGGATTCGTCACTGCCGATGCAGACCTCTCACCCGAGAAACGTCTTGCCGGGCCTGCAGGACTTGAAACCTACCGGGAACTCCTCCAGCGTCTTGCATCCAGAGCCCGGCCTGAAGGCGGCGCGCTGGAAGGCCTGCTGCAAAAATGGATCAACTCGATCAAGCTTTCATTCATTCAGGACGGCTACGGGGCCAATGATCCGGATCTGCCCGGGCTGGTGGAAAAACGGATCTACGAAACGGTCAACGAAATGGAAGACCTTGCCCACGGCTTTGATTTTGCGCGTGTATTAAGCGCCTACTATCTGGCCTACACCAACAGTGTTGATGAAAAAAAAGAAGCCGCTCTCCGCTGGCTCAGGGGAGAGTATGCGACAAAAACCGAAGCAAAGGCGCTGTTGGGAACCGGGGAGATCATCACCGGGGAAAACTGGTATGACTACATCAAGCTTCTTGCCGCCTTCTGTTTCCGCTCAGGCTGCAAGGGGCTGTTACTCTTTATTGATGAATGTACCCAACTGGCAAAAATCGGCAACCGCCAGTCGCGGGAGAATAACTACGAAAAACTGCTGGCTCTCTTTAACGATGTAATGCAGGGAAAGGCGGAACGGCTGGGCATCTATCTTGCAGGTACTCCCCAATTTATTGAAGACGACAGACGGGGACTCTTCAGCTACCAGGCCCTGAAAAGCCGTCTTGCGGAAAGCCGCTTTGCCCGGGAAGGTTACGCCGATTATTCAGGCCCTGTGCTGCGTCTTTCCCAGTTGAGCCAGGAAGAGATCTATGTATTGCTGGAGCGGCTCAGGGATATTCATGCCTTTCACCATGCCTATGAAAGCGAATTGGGAAACAGGGAACTTTCAATTTTCCTGGAACAGGCTTTTTCGAAAGCCGGGGCGGAAGAATTTATAACTCCCAGGGAAATCGCCAGGGACTTTCTCGGACTTCTCAATATCACCCACAACGAAAATTTGAATTTTGACGATCTTGTATACCGGGACGGCTACCGGGTTGAAGGCTATAAACCCGGCGGCAGTTTCTATGCAGACTTTGAAGTGTAGAATATGAACCGGGTCTATGAACGGCTGCACCCTGTTGTACGGGAGTATATCTACAATCAGGAATGGGAGAGCCTGCGGCCTGTACAGGAAGCGGCGGCAATTGAGATCCTTGGGGAGGAGAGACACATCATCATTGCCGCAGGTACCGCGTCGGGTAAGACCGAGGCCTGTTTCTTTCCGGTAATATCAATACTGGCGGAGAAACGCCGCGATTCTGTAGGAGCCCTGTACATAAGCCCCCTCAAGGCCCTTATCAACGATCAGTTCAGCCGTCTTGAGGCTCTGGCCCGTGAGGCGGAAATTCCCCTCTGGCGCTGGCACGGAGACATACCGGGCCGGCACAAGGAAAAGCTTTTAGAGAAGCCTGCAGGGATACTGCAGATAACACCCGAATCTCTGGAAGCGCTGTTACTGCGGCAGCCCCGCAGGATTGTTTCTCTTTTCCGGGAACTTTCCTTTGTAGTCATTGATGAGGTACATGCCTTTATGGGAACCGGAAGGGGACAGCAGCTTCTCTGTCAGCTTGTCAGGATCGAGAGGGCCCTGGGGAACCTTTCCTCTTCGTTTCCCAGACGCATAGGGCTATCTGCCACCCTTGCCGATTACCGCAGGGCAATGGAATGGATAGCACAGGGGAGCCGGCTTGGAAGAGAGACGGTCCTCATCGAAGAAGAGAAAAGCAGACGCCGTGTACGCATTGCCCTTGACTATTTTTCACGGAACAAGGGTGAGGAACAGAGTTACTACCAATCCCTCTACAGGGAAACCAGGGGAAAACGCTGCATAATCTTTACCAACAGCCGTCTTGACGCGGAAGAGACAGCCGGGGCATTGAGATCCATCGGCGGGGGGGAAAGCCGCTTCCTTATCCATCATGGCAGTATCTCTGCCGCTCTCCGGGGAGAGGCGGAAAAGGAGTTGCGCGAGGCGGCAGGGCCTGTAACACTGACCGCGACGGCAACGCTTGAAATGGGGATCGATATAGGCGCCCTGGACAGGGTTATACAGCTTGGGCCTCCCCTTTCCGTGTCGGCCTTTGCCCAGCGGCTGGGACGTTCGGGAAGACGGAACGGGACAAGCGAGATCTACTTCAGCAGTCTCGACGACAGTAATGATGCACTCAATATGCCCTGGGCTCTGTTGAAGACCATCGCCGTGATAGAACTCTATATTAAAGAAAAGTGGATTGAAGACAGGCCGGAGCCTCCCCTGCCCTACAGCCTCCTTATCCACGAAAGCCTCTCCCTCATCGCCTCTGAGGGAGAAAAGAAGGCGGAGCTTCTGGAGGAAGAAGTCCTGAGCCTTCCCGGTTTTGAGCAGGTAAGCAGAGAAGACTACCGCCGGATTCTTGAGGCCCTCATCCGTGCCGGGCTTCTGGAACAGACCGCCGAAGGAACCCTGATCACCGGCCTTGAGGGGGAGAGGATCACGAGTCACTACAGTTTCTACTCGGTTTTTTCAAGCGACACCGAGTACCGGGTGATTCACGGAGATGTGGAAATAGGAAAAGTAAATTTTGCCCCGCCGCCGGGAAGCAGCATCGTTCTCGGAGGCCGCTACTGGCGGGTGCTCCGCTCGGATCAGAGGCAGAGAGAGATCGCTGTAGAGGACGGAACCGAAGGCGCCCTGCGGCTCTGGCGGGGCGGCGGGGCGGAAAACCATCCGCGCCTTTCGGCAAAAATTCTGGAGATCCTCCTTTCACGGGAATCGTACACATATCTTTCTGCGGGCGCCGCAAAGCGCCTTAAAGAAGCCAGAGACGCCGCGGAGAATTTTGGCTTTGGCGGGAAGGGCTGGAGCCTTATCGAAACAGGAGGAGATTCCGGGGGGCCCTATACCAGCTTCCGCATACTTCCCTGGCTGGGAAGCCGGGGCATGAGGACGCTCCTCCTTCTCCTCCAGGACGAAGAACTGGCCTCCGTTCTGGGCATTACCGCCCTCTTGAGGGAAAGCGATTACAGCATCTTTGTAAGTTCAAAACTCCCCCTCGATCTCTTCCGTGAAAACCTCTTCAGGATCATCGAAAACCTGAATTCCGCCTTTCTTGAAACCCTGGCGGAAAAGTCTGTGGATACCATCCCCTGCACGGAAAAATTCGATCCCTGGCTTCCCCCTTCCATGCTGGCAAAGCAGTATGCGGCAAACATGCTGGATCTGGAAGAATTGAAGGGGAGTGGGCTCTTGAGGTAATAGGTAGAATGGTGGCGGCATCAGCCGGTTATTCCTTAACACCGCCCAGGGTTATGCCCTTGATAAAATATTTCTGAAAGAAGGGATAGAGGATCATTACCGGCAATGCGCCAATCACCGCCATAGCCATGCGGACTCCGATGGAGGGCAGTTCGGCCGTATCTGAAACGATGCTGCTTATTGACGCGAGGTACCGCACATTTTCAAGTATGCGGTTCAACAGGTT
>JAIRXN010000196.1 GCA_031268245.1 Treponema sp.
CAGGTAACATCATCATCCTGGGCCGGCTTTTCCGATTCCGGCGTAAAAGTGATCGTCGTCCGCCCTGCCGGAAATTCGGGGGGGATGTCCAGGTGCAGATCAAGCCGGTAGCTGGCAGGAATTTCAACAGTTTTTTCAATGGTCATACATCCATTATACCCTAAAAAAAGACAGGACGACAACATCAGAGGCAATTCGCTCCCTCGACCTTTTTCTCCGAAAACGCTATACTGGAAGACTGTTTAAGGAAGTATTTATATACCCGCAAGGAGCGGCTTGTGCATGGCTGAGGACGCTGATATACCGGTAAAAACAGGGAAAATCATCCCTATAGCGATAGAAGACGAAGTCAAAAACGATTATCTCGTTTATGCCATGTCGGTTATTGTAGCCAGGGCCCTGCCTGACGTACGGGACGGCCTCAAGCCGGTACACCGCAGGCTCCTCTATGCCATGAGTGAGATGGGTCTCCACCCCGGAACGGCCACCAAGAAGTGTGCCCGTATCGTAGGAGACACTATGGGTAAATATCATCCGCACGGGGATCTTGCCCTCTACGATGCCCTGGTACGTATGGCCCAGGATTTCTCCCTCCGTTACCCGGTGGTACATGGACAGGGAAACTTCGGTTCTATTGACGGCGACCCTCCGGCGGCCATGCGTTATACCGAGGCAAAACTTTCCCGCATTGGAGACGAAATGCTCCAGGATCTGGGAAAGGAAACAGTCAACTTTATTCCCAATTATGATGAATCCGACAGCGAACCGGTGGTGCTCCCCGCCGCGGTTCCCAATCTCCTGATCAACGGTTCAAGCGGCATTGCCGTCGGCATGGCGACAAACATGGTTCCCCATAACCTGGTTGAGGTCTGCAATGCCGTCTGCGCCTGTATCGACAACCCGGAGATCAGCATCGAAGAACTCATGAAGTTCGTCGAAGGGCCCGACTTCCCCACCGGAGGCATCATCTTCGGCCGCCGGGGCATACGGGATGCCTGCAAAACCGGCCGGGGAAAGATTCTCGTCCGCGGCCGCTTTACCGTGGAAACCGCCAAATCGGGCAAGGAACTGATCGTCTTCAATGAAATCCCCTATGGCGTTAATAAAAAGCTCCTCCTTGAGCGGATCGGCGTTCTGGTGAGGGAAAAGGAAATAGACGGCATAGCCGGCTTCAACGATGAATCCGACCGGGATGGTATCCGGGTAGTCATCGAACTAAAAAAAGGCGCCATCCTCAAGGTTGTCCTCAACCAGCTCTTTACAAGTACCCAACTACAGGTTTCTATCGGCATCATCAACCTTGCCCTGGTGGGAGGCAAACCCCAGTGTCTCAATCTCAAGGAGCTTATCCACTACTTCATCGAACATCGTGTCGAAGTTGTTACCCGGCGTATCCGCTATGAACTGCGCAAGGCCGAGGAACGGGCCCATATCCTGGAAGGTCTGGTTATCGCGCTGGCGAACATTGACGAAGTGGTGGAACTCATCAAAAAGAGCCGGGATATTGCCGATGCGGAAAACCGTCTGCGTGAACGCTTCCTCCTTTCGGAGGCGCAGTCCCACGCCATTGTGGAAATGCGCCTCGGGCGGCTCACAAGCCTGGAAGTTGAAAAACTCAAACAGGAACTGGAAGAACTTAAAGTCCAGATCGCCTACTACAAGTCCCTGCTGGAAGATGAACAAAAACTGAGGGCCCTGATCAAGGATGAAACCAGAGCCATCAGCGAAAAATACGGCGACAAGCGCCGCACCGAGATCGTCAATGGCGAAGTAGAAAACATCAACATAGAAGACCTCATCAAAAAAGAAGAGATGATGATCACCATCTCCAAACTGGGCTATGTAAAGCGTGTCCCGGTTACGGCCTATCGCAACCAGGGCCGGGGCGGCAAGGGCATGGCCGCTGCAAAGCTTTCGGAAGATGACTTTGTCGAACAGCTTTTCGTTGCCTCTACCCACGAATACATCATGTTCATCACAAGCGAAGGCAAAGCCTACTGGATGAAGGTTCATGAGCTGCCCGAGGGGACACGTACCGCAAAGGGGAGCCACATCAAGACCCTGCTTACGGTAAGCCCCAACGAAGATATAACCACCATCGTGTCCCTCAAAGATTTCAGCGATGAACAGTTCCTCTTCATGGAGACTGTCCGGGGTGTTGTTAAAAAGGTAAAAACCTCCGAGTTCAGCAACGCAAAAACCAGAGGTATCATCGCCATAAAACTTGACGAAGGAGATAAGCTGGTCAGCGCCCTCCTCAGCTCGGGGAACGATGAAGTTGTCCTCATCTCCCGCCGCGGCCAGGCTCTCCGCATCCACGAGGACACGGTTCGCCCCATGGGCCGTTCCTCCCGCGGTATATGCGGCATGAAGATCGGCAACACCGATGAACTTGCGGGCCTCCTCCGGGTAGATAAGGAAAAGGATCCGAAAAAATCGGAAAAAATGCTCATCGTTACCGAATACGGCTTTGGCAAGCGGGTCGAGTTTGGCGAATTCAGTTCCCATGGCCGGGCCACCGGAGGACAGCGAATCTACACCGTCGGCGAAAAAACCGGTGAAATCGTCGGCTGCGTCAATGTTCTGGATAACGAAGAAATTATGTGCATCACCAGCCAGGGCAAGTCCATCAAACTCAAGAGCAAGTCGATCCGGGTCATGGGGCGCAGTGCCCAGGGAGTCAAAATCCTCAGCATAGACCGCCCGGACTTTGTCATCGGTGTAGACAGGATCGTCAGGGAAGATGAAGAAACCGAGCCCGAAGACCAGGGCGAACTATTTAGCCCCTCTCCATAAAGTAAGCGGCTTTATGGACAGACAAGTACTGAACACAGACAAAACTACTTGTAGAGCCTTGAGAAATAAACAAAAAAAGGCTATTTTTAAGTATGAAAATGAACCTTTATATGTCCCCGGAGAAAGTATTTTTTTCTTTTCTGGTAATTGCGGTCTTCTTCTGGCTTAATGCCTGCACCGGCACACCTGCTTCCCGGCAGGATCCGGTTTCCGCTCTCAGTCTGGATCAGGTTACCGGGAAACAATTCAGGCTTACGGAAATACGTATTCCCCAGGGTGAATCCGTTAGCTTTGACCGGGAGAAATTCATCGCAGAAGGCTTTGAGGACATCTTTACTCTAACCTTCGACGCCGAAAGGATCAGCGGCAAAGGCGCTCCCAATCGCTATTCCGCTCCCTACGAACAGGGAACCGGCAAATCCATCAAGATCGGCCTCATCGCCGGAACACTTATGGCGCCCCTGCGATCTCCGGAAAAACTCCGTGAAGCAGAATATTTCAGTTATCTCCAGAATGTGTCTCAATGGAATCTCCAGGGCCGGAATTTGGAACTGTCCACCAAAACCGCCGAAGGCCGGGAAGCGCTTATGATCTACGTCCTTGAATAACCATGATAGAACAGGCAGAGGCCCGCCTCGGGCAGTGGGGTAGAGATAAGGGACACGAAGCTGGATAACCGCAAATTCAAAGACCGCTTCGGTTTCAAAGCCTCGGGGGTTGGGCCGATGTCTGCAAAGAAATTAATGCATAAATCCCCGGGGGGATTCATTCAAGAGGTTTTGGTACCGGTTGTCCGGGCCAAATCCTGAATGGTTTCAATGGACAGGCCGGTATATTGGGCGATTTTAGCAGGGGGCACCTTGTCACGCAGCATGTTTCTGGCACTTTCATTACGGCTCTCATTACGGCCCTCCTCGAACCGGTATTCCAGGGCTTCCTCGTCTTTCCATTCGGTAAACAACATATTTATTACCTCCGATGAATGTAATTTTAAAAATTTTTTCAGGATATTGCGATCTATGCAATACTCTACAGCCTTTTTAAGGGCCGCGGCCAAATCACCAAGCTCCCTGTCAAACTCCCGAACCTTGTCAATAAAGGCGCTGTACCCGTTCAGGGTTTCACTCTTTTGGAGTATGGCTTTATTGTGACCCTGGTTAATATTAGAGTTGTTCAATAACTTCAGTTATTGAACAACATCCGCTTAAAAACGCGATTTTGCAAGGCTAAAGCATGGCTTTAGCCTGAAAAATCGCAAGCCTTGTTCAGTAACCAACCGGGTTACTGAACAAGGCTATTGTATACCACGGCGGAAAGTTCCAGCGAGGGCAGCCCGGAAATGTCTATTTCCAGAACCGAAGCGTCCTCGAAAGCATCCGACAATTTCAACTCCCGCTTCTCCCACGCGAACCCGCCGGTATCCGGCCCATTGTATAAAACAATGAATTCGGGGCGGGGGATTTTGATAAGCCCTTTGGCGTACACATCTTTGATTTCCACGATTTTTTCGTATACGCGGGCTATGTACATCAGTATCCGCAGGGGCATATTGGGGTTTATGGTGCTTTGGTGCTCGAACAAAACCACCAGTTTTTCGCCGATGGTAAACGAAAGGTCGTTGATCCGCTTCAGGTACAGGGCGCCTTCGAGGGTGTTGACGGTGACGGGCATGTCCTGCGGCAGGGACGCTCCTTTCAGGGCGCCGTACAGCTCCCGCAAGGTCTCCGGTTCGCCAAACAGAAGGGAAAATACACTGGCTTTGTATTCGCGGTTTTCGTCCATATAACAGCCTCGTGCCTTTACTATATGTAATTTTCTGCGGAAACGCAAACTAAAAACAAATCTATTTAAAGCCGCCGGCAAGTATTGTTTCACGTGAAACATTGAATGCAGGAACTTGCTCCAAACCCCGGTTAGTTTTTCACCGGCTCTTGCAATTTCCATCAACTCACTGCGAATTAATAGCATCTGTTGATTTTGTTGTGTTATAGTAGATCATTATGTCTTTACCGGAAATAATCCTGATTGCGGTAGGATTGTC
>JAIRXN010000065.1 GCA_031268245.1 Treponema sp.
GTTACTTTGCGGACTGCTTCATATTATAAATTTCCGTCTATACTCTGCGCCGAAGGGAGGCCGGCTTTTCCACGGGGAGGGACTTTAGTATGCAGGTCTTGTCACTATCCAAAAGCCCGGCTTCTTCGATATGCGTTATGATGTTTTCTTCAACGCCGGCGGGGACGATGATGTCGCAGAATTCCCGGGAGTGCGATTCCATGGTTTGTCCCTGGGCGAAGGCGCTGTAGGAACGCATTTCAAGATGGTTAAGGGTAGCGCCCTGGGCTCCGTTTTCCATTGATATTTTTCGGAAGCTGTCCACTTCTTCTTCTTCGCCGATGAAGAAAAGCCCTCTGGCGTTGTCCTTTTTACTTTTACCTGATTCGCTTCTTTTTGTACCAAGTCTCCGCCAGTCGCTTGAGCCCTGCACCTCGTCGAGGGCGGCGATAACCTGCTCCATGGTCGCGGCGTGTACACGTTTGCCCTGCCTGACCCGGAGATTTACTACCGGCGCATGGACAAAGATCTTGTACAAAAAGCCGTGTCCGGGAACATCGAGGCGGGCACGGGGGATGAGGGTTCTTTCGACAAGTTCGGTATCGGAGCGGGGAACGAGGAACCAGATGATTTCTTTTTCTACCGGAATGGTGATTCGCAGGAGTCCAAGCTTGTCCCTAAGCCCCACCCCGTAACCGAAAAACACAACCGGCACGCAGACACCGAGTTCAAGCACCGCGGCGGAAAGCGACTCGCCTATGCCCCGGGGAACGGTGCAACAGATGAGGGCGTAGTCTTCCGGCGGAACGCTGTTGGCCGGCCCGCAGAGGATTTCGAGTTTTTCTTTATCAAAAACGAGCGGCGTTCCCCTGCGAATGTCGTTGCGCTGGGCAAAGATGCAGCCCCGTCCGCCCATTTTAAGATCCGTTGCTTCGGTGATGCGGCGCATAACTCCCTGCTCATATTCCGGCGGAACATAGAAGCGGTAGAACAAGGCCCTGCTTTCGTCCTGCTTTGTAGCGGGGTGCAATCCAAAAAGCCCTCTTCTGTCAACCAGGAACATCTGTTTGGCGCGTTGGACAAAAACTTCCGGCAGCGCGAGATCCGCAAGGGTCTTATCCAGGAGTCCGGTTATATTGACATCCGCAACGCAAATAATCGTAGAAAAGTTAGATTGCATGACCCTCCCCCTATTCTTTTAATGCCCGTTTTGATTTCTGCATATCAAGGATGCCCGACACGAGAATTGCGATAATCGGGATGACGCTTGCGGTGGCGACGATGCCGAAAGCACCGTCCGCCCGAAGTGAGTCGGCGCCGAGTCCCAGGCCTGTCGTTATGATTATGGGGACGGAGATGGGGCCGGTCGCTATACCGGCGACATCCCAGGCTATCGAGGAAAAATCTTCCGGCGCAAATACCGTGAGAATCAGGGCAAGGAGGTAACAGGGGGTGAGGATCCACGAAAGATGAATGCCGCCTGAGGGTAGCATATTGCTGAAAAGCACCCGGGCGAAACCGATAGCCATACCGGCTCCGACGCCGACAGCGGCGATCATCACCAGCTTTGAACGTTTGAAGGTACCGGTGGTCATCTCCTCAACGGTAACGGCGGTGGCGGCCAGAGCGGGTTCGGCAAAGATGGCAAAGAAACCCAGGAAGAACACAAAGACCAGTATCGCCAGATATCCGCCCAGCCTGCCGAAATTGGAGAATACTGCGCTTTCTACCGGGATATGAGTGTACACATTTCCTGTAAGCTGTTTGCTTTCAAACTTTTCAGGCTTAGGCTCTGTTTTTCCGGGAAGCCAGATATAGGTTTCCGGCCCCGCTTTTCCCGGAACGGTAAAGACCGAACTTGAATCCACGCCGTGTACGACTATTGCCTTTTCCGGTTGAAAGGTCTCCCGGTATGCACGGGTAAGGGATACACCCGCCTGAGAGCTTATCGCCGTAATACCGTCGGCCATCCCAAGGTTGAGCGCAAACATACCGGCCGCGGTAAAAAATATGCCCAGCATGGTGATGTCGGGATTACGGATACGATCCCGGGCGACAAGGCTGATTGCGATAATCAATACCAGCGCAAGGGGCAAAACCGCAAGAAGAGCGGCTTTTAGTTGTTCACGGAGAACCTGGGGAGAAAATTCCCTAAGCGTATCACCGCTGTCCGCCGCCGGTTCCCGCCCTGTCTTACCGGTGAAACAGGCATTAAAAGCGGCCTGAGAGAGATCGCCCTTCCGTACGGCGGCTTCCGCCATTTTAATGAGTTCCTCGCTGCCGCCGGCGATGTACTCCGCTTTTTCCCGCTGTTCCGGCAGGCTCGAGAAGAAGGACGCCGCATCGGAAGAGGAGGGAACTTTGGGGGCGAGCAGCGCTGCGAGAAAGAGGACGCTTGCCACGGGCAGGGCGGAAGCAAGGGTAACAAGCCCCAGCCCCGAACCGCCCGATCTTTTCCTGCCGATTTTTGACACACCCAGTCCGAGGGCGAGGATAATCGGTACGGTAACGGCGCCGGTTGCCGCGCCGCCGGTGTCCCAGGCAAGGTTCACTACCGGACGGAGTATGGGATTTTCGTCAAACACACAGCTTGCGATAACCAGAATAGGTATGATGATAAAGACCGGCGGCTTAAAGGGCCAATTGAACATGAAGCGGCAGACGCCCAGCACAACGGAAAGCCCCACTCCAATCGCGATTGCGGCGACAAGCCAGGAGCTTCCCCGGTTAAGCAAAAGGTACAGGAGCGGAGCGTTCCATGCGGATATCACGCTTCCCTGCTGCTGGAGTATGGCGATGGCGGGTTCGGCGAGGGTGGCGGTAATACCGACAATGAGGGAAAAAATTGTAATTCCTGCTACGCCGACCTTGGCGGGGAGACGCATTCCGCACTGTTCGCCGAGGGGCATAATGCCCAGAAAAAGCCCTTCAAGAAAAAACGAAAGCCCCAGAATCGCAGCGCCGATGCCGGCGGCAATGTAAAGAGCGTTATGCAGGGGCGTCTTTAACATAAAGTACTGCGCCGCGACAAGGTAAACGCTTACAATGAGCACGGCCTTGAACTGGGGCCGGATCTTTTCGAAGGCGTAGGAGCCAATCATTGGAAGCGACTTATTCAGCGGCAGAACAATCAAGCCCCGCCGGGGCGGAACGATTATGTTTTTCAGTTTTATCAAAGTTTTATCCTCATTTTACAAAAACTTGTTCCAAAAGGCGGATTTTGGAATTGCAGGTTTCAGGCCCGCAATCCTACGTTGCAATTCCCAGTTCCCGGACTCTTTTTAAACCTTCTTCCCGGAGCAGATACTTTTGAATTTTTCCGCTGGAGGTGAGGGGAAAACTGTCCGTAAAGAAGACGTATGTGGGGATCTTGAAGCGGCTGATTTGTCCGCGGCAGTAGTCCCGTACATCTTCTTCGCTTACCTGGGCATCCTTGTGGAGTATGATAAAGGCTCCTACTTCTTCACCGTATTTCTCGCTGGCAATACCGACGACCTGTACGTCTTTGATGCCGGGCATGGTGTAGAGGAAGTCTTCGATTTCTTTGGGGTACACGTTTTCTCCGCCCCGGATGATCATATCTTTGATACGGCCTGTAACCCGGAAGTTGCCGTTTGTGTCTTTTACGCCCAGATCCCCTGAATGGAGCCAGCCGTCTTTGTCGATGCACTTGGCGGTTTCTTCGGGCATTTTGTAGTAGCCTTTCATGCTGTTGTAGCCGCGGCAGCAGAATTCGCCGTGTACCCCGCCGGGGCACTCTTCTCCGGTTTCGGGATTGCGGATTGTTACTTCCACTCCCGGCAGGGCCCGGCCGATGGTTTCTACCTTTACTTCAAGCGGGTCATCGTAACGGGTCTGGGTCATCACAGGGGAAGATTCGGTAAGGCCGTAACAGATGGTGATTTCCGGCATGTGCATGTCCGTCATGACCTGCTTCATGGTTTCTATAGGGCAGGGGGAACCCGCCATGATTCCTGTACGGAGACTGGAAAAATCGAACATCTTGAACATGGGGTGGTTGAGTTCCGCGATGAACATGGTAGGCACTCCATAGACGGCCGTACATTTTTCCTTTTGAAGAGTCGCCAGTACCAGCAGGGGATCGAACCATTCCAGCATTGCGGCGCAGGAACCGTGGGTGATCACCGCCATGATTCCCAGCACAAGGCCGAAGCAATGGAAGAGGGGGACGGGCAGACACACGATGTCCTTTTCGGTAAAGCGCTGGTTATCCCCGATGCCCTTGCCGTTGTTGATGATATTCCTGTGACTGAGCATTACCCCTTTGGGGAAGCCGGTAGTGCCGCTGGTGTACTGCATGTTCACCACATCATTGGCATTCAGGGAAGTTTCAATGGCCCGCAGTTCTTCATCGCCGGTATGCTGGCCCAGGAGCAGCATCTCGCTCAGCGAGTACATGCCCCGGTGTTTCTGTTGTCCGATATGGACCACATGGCGCAGGCAGGGAAACCGTTCCGAATGGAGGTATCCCCGGGGGGCTGTCTTGAGCTCCGGTACCAGTTCATACACCATGGAAACATAATCCGAATCCCGCCAGCCATCATTGAGGAAGAGACAGTCGAGATCGCTCTGCTTCATGAGGTAATCAAGTTCATGAAGTTTGTAGCCGGTATTTACCGTTACCAGAACCATTCCCGCCCTGGCGCTAGCAAAGAGGAGGGTAAGCCAGTCCGGTACGTTGGTGGCCCATATTCCCACATGGGCGCCCTTTTTAAGACCGATAGCCAGAAGCGCTTTTGCCATCTCGTCTACCCGTTTGTCAAATTCGGCATAGGTAAAACGGAGATTCCGGTCGGCATAGACAAGGAATTCCCGCTCTCCCTGAATACGGGCCTTTTCCCGGAGCAAGGCTCCCAGAGTGATTTCAATATATTCCATTCTTAATCCTTACGTCTCCTCATTCTTATGCCGGGGTGTATATTACGGCCAGGATTTTGGCAGACGAAAGGCCGCCGGCAAGTACCCGGTGGGGGACAATAGAATCATAGTAGATTGAATCTCCTGTTTCCAGGTCGTAGCTGTCCTTGCCGTAATCAATATGAATCTTGCCGGAAAGGACATAGATAAATTCTTCTCCCTCGTGGCTGGATTTGTCCTGCTCCGCGCTGCTCTCGATGTCCACAATAAAGGGTTCCATGTGGCGGCCGCCCTTGTCCGCGGCCATGGCCTTGAAGGTAAGGCCCTGATGCCCTTCAGTCTCTCCCGGTTGCCCCGGAAGACCGGTAATAAAGCGGCTTACTTCTCCGGCCCGGCCCTGCAGGGTAATGACCGGCCCCAGTTCTTCATGATCGTCAAGCAGGGTCCCCAGACGTACCCCAAGGGCTCTGGATAATTTGAGCAGGGGCGCCAGATCGGGAATGTAGCCCTCTTCCTCAATACGCCGGATCAATTCTATTGAAAGTCCGCTCCGTTCCGCCAGGGTTTCACGGGAAACTGAATATGTCTTGCAGAGTTCGGTGATCCGTTCACCGGGTGTGCATGTGGCGTTCATCATTCCTCCATAATTGATATAGCGATTAATGATCGATTAATGATATTGAGGCTTTTTGAGTAGAATTGTCAATAATCCGATATTCGGGCCAAAACTTGACCAAAGAAAGCCGATAATCGTATTATTATAACAATGAGATATAGCCTGCCTGAAAAAAGAAACCCCGCCCGTTACAGTACCCTCGCTCATGTCCGGCTCCCCGGTGTGGCGGATGGCGAACACGGGAACAGGCGCAATAAAGATTGTGGATAGAGAAAACCTGAATGGCCGGATCTATCAGGCGGTTCAGGGCTTTGAAGATCATCTTCAATATGAATTGGGTTCCTCTCTTTCTGAACAGTGGGGAGATCTTTACTATGCGCAAACCGCCGGAGGCGGCGGAGAGCCGGGGAAAGAAATTTTCTGGCAGCTCAACGAGTGGCTTGAACCCTTCAGGCTGCATTTCACTTCCATCTCCGAGGCCGCAGGCGCGCTGCGGGAGATACAGCGGAACTGGGCGCTTCTTCCCTTTGCCTCATACCGCCGCGCAACCCTGATCCAGTCAAAACTCCCTCCGGTTGCCTCGATGTCAAAGCCCCGTCCCTTTCCCTGGCAGCTTCCGGAAACTCCGCTGGGCGCTTTCAGTCTTCTGGATGAGAATACCCTTATCGCATCGGCTTCCTGCAGTAGTCCGTTTCCCGCAGGGCGCATCAACTTTGCCGAAGACAGGGAAGGGCCTCCCAGCCGGGCATATCTCAAACTTTGGGAAGCCCTTACACGGCTGAGGGCATGGCCCCGGCCCGGGGAACGCTGTCTTGACGCGGGAGCCAGTCCCGGCGGCTGGACATGGGCTTTGGCCCGGCTTGGCGCGGAGGTGACTGCCGTTGACCGCAGCCCGCTTGAGGAACGGGTTGCCGTTTTGCCCCGCGTTCAATATATCAAGCATGATGCATTTACCATGAAGCCTGAAGATTTAGGCCCCATGGATTGGGTTTTTTCCGATGTTATCTCCTACCCGGAGAGGCTCTATGACTGGGTTGAAAAGTGGCTTGCATCGGGGCTCTGTTCCCGTTTTGTCTGCACGATAAAGTGGCAGGGAGACAGCGAAAGCCTTGGGGAATACTTTGCCGTAAGCCGCCGCTTTGCCGCATTGCCGGGGGGCAGGGTACTGCATCTTTTTCATAATAAACATGAATTGTGCTGGATGCTTCCCTGGAAACTATAGAGCTTCTGCAAAACCCATAGAATATCCTCTCAATTTGTGGCATATTTACATAATGAACACTAATCCTGTAAACATGCAGAAAGCGGTTTCTGCTTATCTTAAATCTACTCCGCCTGAAAAGGTAAATACTGCTTTTTTGGCCTATCTCTGTAATCTCAGCGAAACTGCGGCCCAGGTTCCGGAAGTGGCCCGTTACATAGTCCGGGAACTGGAAAACCAGCGGAAACGGGTCAAGCTTATTGCCAGTGAAAACTACTGTTCCATGGCGGTACAGCTTGCCATGGGGAATCTTCTTACGGACAAGTATGCCGAAGGAGTACCGCAGCACCGTTTCTATGCAGGGAACGAAAATGTTGATGCCATTGAGTCTCTGGCTATTGAAGAAGCCTGCAGGCTCTTCGGCGCGGAGCATGCCAATGTGCAGCCGCACTGCGGTGCGGATGCCAATATTCTTGCCTACTGGGCGATTCTCTCCACCCGGGTGGAGACGCCGGCCCTGGAACGCTTCGGCGAGACGAATCTCTACAAGCTCGGCAATGCCCAATGGAAGGAACTGAAGGCGGCCCTTGGAAACCAGAAGCTTCTCGGTCTTGATTACTATTCAGGCGGCCACCTGACCCACGGTTACAGGCACAATATTTCCGGCCGTATGTTTGATGTTTACAGCTATTCGGTATCCAGGGAAACGGGCCTTCTGGATTACGATGAAATTGAAAAGATGGCGCTGGAGATTAAACCACTCATTCTCCTGGCAGGTTATTCGGCATATCCCCGGAAGATCGACTTTAAGCGGATGCGCCGGATTGCCGACAAGGCGGGCTCCGTGTTCATGGTGGACATGGCCCATTTTGCCGGCCTTGTTGCGGGGAAGGTCTTTAGCGGCGAATACGATCCTGTCCCCTGGGCCCATGTGGTAACCAGTACTACACACAAGACCCTCCGCGGGCCGCGGGCGGGCCTGGTGCTTTCTACAAAGGAATTTGCCGAAGCCCTGGACAAGGGCTGTCCCCTTACCATGGGCGGGCCCCTGCCCCATGTCATTGCAGCCAAGGCCATTGCTTTCCGGGAAGCCTCAAGACCGGAATTCCGCTCCTATGCCGCCAAAGTTGTGGAAAACAGCCAGATCCTTGCCGCCTCCTGCGCAAAGGAAGGCATAGAAGTTCTGACCGGCGGAACAGATAACCATCTCTTCCTGGTTAATGTTGCCGCATTGGGCATAACCGGACGCCAGGCGGAAAGTGCGCTCCACGAATGTCATATCACCCTGAACCGTAATGCGCTGCCCTTCGATCCCAACGGCCCCTGGTACACGGCCGGTCTCCGTATAGGGACTGCGGCCGCCACCACGCTGGGCATGGGCAGAGTTGAAATGGAAGAACTGGGCGCCATTATCTGCCTGGTGCTTAAAGGGACAAAGCCTGCGCCGGATCCGAAAGATCCCGGCAAAAAGAGCATGGCTAAATATACGGTTGATGAAAAGGTCAAAGCCGAAGCCATTGGACGAGTAAAGAAACTGCTTGACCGTTTCCCGGTATACCCCGAACTGGATCTTGAATTGTTGAAAGGAGCCTTTGCGGAACATCTATAATGCTCGTTTACCGGAGGGAGATATGAATGAATCAATTGAAGGTTTTGCCCGCCGGGTCAGGGAGAATATAGAACGGGTCTTTTTGGGAAAGACTGAAGTCGTCGAGATGCTGATTGCGGCTTTTCTGGCACGGGGCCATGTGCTTTTGGAGGATGTGCCGGGTACAGGCAAGACGATCCTTGCCCGTGCCTTTGCCGCCAGCGTGGGGCTCTCCTTTGCCCGGATCCAGTGTACCCCGGATCTTCTGCCCGCGGACATTCTGGGCGTTTCGGTGTGGCGGCAGGGAGAGGAGGTTTTTGAATTCCGTCCGGGGCCTGTAGCGAATCAGTTTGTGCTGGTGGACGAGATTAACCGGGCAACGCCCCGTTCCCAGTCCGCACTGCTTGAAGCCATGGCGGAAGGCCAGATCTCCGTTGAAGGTAAACGTATCGCCCTGCCCGAACCGTTTTTTGTGCTGGCTACCGAAAACCCGGTGGAGTTTGAGGGAACCTTTCCCCTGCCCGAAGCCCAGAAAGACCGTTTCCTGCTCTCCCTGTCCATCGGGTACCCGGACGAAGAGTCCGAATCGGCCATGCTGGAAAACCAGCGCCGTCTGAGCCACCCGGTAACGGATCTTGAGGTGGTTGCCGTTCTTGATGAAATTGCCCCGCTGCAGGAAAAGGTAACTCAAATACATGTAGATGCGGCCATAAAGTCCTATCTTCTCTCGCTTGTTGCCGCCACACGGAAAGAATCAAGCCTGAGGGTAGGGGTTTCTCCGCGGGGGAGTCTTGCCCTCTACCGGAGTGCGCAGGCCCTTGCGGCAATCCGCGGCAGGGATTATGTTACACCGGAGGACATAAAGCAGATGGCAGGGCCTGTATTCCGCCAGCGTATGCTGCTCTCTTCCGAGGCCTTTGTCCGGGGCATTGATCCTGACAGAATCATTGAAGGCATTCTCGAAAAGAACCCGGTGCCGGAGTACCGGTCGGCGCCGGAGCGGCGTTAATGTCGAAGGGACGGCAGGACTGGGCAGATGTTCATATCAGCGGTACGGCGCTTTTCTTTGCGCTTCCCCTTCTTCTCTTCTATCTCTTTGCGCCGTTTTACCTGCTCCGTTTTGCGGCGCTGTTTCTGCTCCTCCTCCTGATTGGTTCCCGTTTTTACAGTGAATACCTGATACGCAATATCCGTCTTTTCCGCAGGGACAGGGATCTCAGGCGTTTCCGGGGCGAATGGGTACAGGCGGAACTGACGGTTGAAAACCATGGCCGGCTCCCTGCCTTTATGCTGGCAGCCGGAGATTCCCCCGGAGACATAGCGGTATTCCGGCAGAACCGCAGCCTTCTCAGCCTTCGGGGCCGTTCCCGGATCTTTATTCCCTGGCAGGCATACTGTTCAAGCCGGGGCATCCATACTCTGGGCCCGGCCTTTATCCGGGGAAGCGATCCCCTGGGGCTCTTCCCGTTCCGTGCACGTGCACGGGAAACTTCAAGGCTTGTAGTTTATCCTTCGCCGGGACAGATTGAAGTAAAGACGCCCGGCGGCCTTCCCCTTGGAAACATGATTACCGGCAATCCTCTCTACGAAGACCTTACCCGGCGGCGTTCCCTCCGTGAGTACCGGATCGGAGACGAACTGCGGCGGATCAACTGGAAGGCCAGCGCCGCACTTACAGGCGCCGGCAGGGATACTGTGATACTGGTGAACGAGTATGAGGCGGCTATTGCCTCTCCCATGGTAATTTTTCTGAATCTTGATCCATACGAATACGGGCTCCGTAAACGTGAATTCTACTTTGAAAGATCCATCGAAGGAGCCGCGGCGCTATGCCTTATGGCCAACCGGGACAGACAGGATCTGGGTATCATCCTTTACCATCCTCAGGGCAAGACGCCTCTTACCCTTATCCCTCCCCAGGCCCGTACCCTCATCCCTATTCTGGAGCGGCTTGCGGCAATCACACGCCCCCGTGAAGCTTCTCCGGAACATTCCGCCCCGGGGCTCCCGCGCGAAAGCGTGTCCCCGGATATGTATCCTTCGCAGCGAATCAGAATGAGCGTACAAATGATGCTGAAAGAGGGGAAGGGGCTCCCCTACGGTACCCGGCTTTTTTATGTGGGCCCCGAACGCAGCCGGGAAGAGTATGCAGTCCTTGACAATCTTAAACGCAGTCATCTTTTTCCGGAATACCTGATACTGGACGAAAAGGCTCTGGAAGAATCAATGCCGGGGAATGTCCGCCGTTACCAGATGAAGGAGGCAGGTTACGCCGTCATCTAAATTCAGGCTGGGTAATCCCTTTTACGGCCTTGTTTCGATATACCTGCCCCTTTCGGGCCTTTTTGCCATCCTTCCTCTCTTCTGGAGGATTCTGGAAGGTCTTCTCGGACTCTTTCCTCTGCCCTTTGCATTCATCTTTTTTCCGGGACTCGCATGCGGACTGGCGGCCCTGATCTACCTTGTCATGATGAAGAACCGGCCTGTATCAGCCTCTGCAGACCGGGTTTTTATGCCGGGAAACAATTTTGCCTCCGATCTGCGCGGTCTTGTCATTATCATTGTTGTTGCCTATATTTTTTCTTCGCCTTTCAGGATTCATGTTCCGTTTATCAGACGTTTTTTCCCGGGGACAGAAAACATTCTTGCCGCCCTTACGGCCCTTTACACATGGCCTTTTGTTATTTATATCCGCAGTATCTTTGTTTCCCGTGAACGCTTTGAAGAATTAACTGAGGAACATTCCGGAGATGAACTGGTACGGATACTGCACGAAGACGCAAGCCTTGTTTCCGAGGCGGATCTCCATACCGGAAAACTCATACAGATCTATGCGGCGGAGCTGATTGTCGCAGTAATACTGTCGGTTATTTGTTCCGCATTGGGAATAGCCCTTCCGTTCCCCCTTTTTGCCTTTGTGGTACTTTTCTTTTTCGCCGCGGTTTTTATCTTTGCCCTTCTGGGACTTTTCCGCAGCGAGCAATACTATGCGGGGGAAGGAATCAGCCTTCCGGAAGCGGAGAGGGCAAAGCGTATTGCCGCCATGGTTTTTTTTACCGTTTTTGCGGGTGTTCCGGCCCTGTTGTTTTCATTGGGGAAGAACATTCTTCCCCTGGCCCTCATCGGCAGATTTTTTGCATGGCTCCTGAGTCTTCTCCCCCGTTTGAAGAGCCCCGCACAGACGCTTCCGCCACCGATGCCTGAAATGAACGATGGTATGTTTATGCCCATCCTGCCGCCCGAATTGCAGGAACTGGCGCAGAACAGCGAACCCTGGCCTTTTTGGGATTATCTAAAGTATCTTGCCATCGCAATAATAATTCTGCTCTTTGCCGGATTCATGGTAAAGCCCCTCTTCGACCGCAGCCTTCCCGGCGGATTTTCCCTGGGCAAACGCCTCTCCATGCTTTTTGCCTTCGCTTTCCGCAGCATAAAAGAGGGAATACGCTCCTTCCTGTACTTTATCAGAAACGGCGAGGCTTCCGTTCCTCTGCCTCCCGACAGAAAAAGAATTCGCCGCCTTGCCGAAGATCTCGGCGCCGCATGGTCTGTGGCAAAGCGGGAAGAGATGAAGAAGAATGTTACCCTTTTTGCGCGTCTTATTGTCTGGGGGACGGATGTGCGGCAGGTGATCTGGAAGGCGAATTACGGTCCCGGAGAATACTGCGGCGTACTGGCTTCATCCGTCCCTCCGCCGGCTTGTGATTCATTTGATACCGGTATCCACAATTCCATCATCCGCTGCGGGGCCTTGTTTGAAGAGGCTCTCTATGGCGCACAGATACTGTCAAACGAAAAACAGGAAGAGTTCAGAAGCCTTGTTGAGAAAGTAACGGAAGATCGGGGTATTGTGTCAAACGGTGTTTAGAAACTCACGCCGAAACTCGCCGCTTTTTCCTTCGCTTCGGGTATCCAGTTTTGGATCTGCCTTATCCGGGTAGAATCCGAAGGGTGGGTTGAAAGTAATTCCGGGGTACTGCCTCCGGAAAGGCTTGCCATTCGTTCCCAGAACGTAACTGCTTCCTGGGGGTTGTAGCCTGCAATAGCCATCAGGATGAGGCCGTAATGATCCGCTTCGCTTTCATGGCTTCTGCTGAAAGGCAGAATGCCGAAAAGCTGGGAACCTGCCCCGTAGGCGGTCATGGCCAACTGCTGGGAAGCGGGGCTTCGGGAACCGGTAAGAATGCTTACCCCCGAGGCGCCTAATTGCTGAATAACATCGGCGCTCATGCGCTGCTGTCCGTGGTTGAGAAGGGCATGGCAGACCTCGTGGCCCATAACTGCCGCCAGTGCGGCTTCAGTCTTGGTAACCGGAAGAATCCCCGTATAGACCACGATCTTTCCTCCGGGCATACACCATGCGTTCACCTCCTTGTTTTCTACCAGATGGTATTCCCACCGGTAATCCTTGAGGTAATCGCCGTTGCCTTCGGATTTAAGCCATTTTTCGGCGGAGCCTTTAATCTTGTCGCCGATCCGCTGTACCATCCTGGCGTCCGCAGTTCCTTCGATGACCTTATTCTCCTTGAGGAAGGTATCGTACTGCTGGAAGGAACTTGCCAGAAGCTCCTGGTTACTGACCAGCGCCATGGTACTCCTGCCTGTCATGGGGTTACTGGAACAGCCGAAATAAAGCATAACAATAACGGCAATAATGATAAATACGGTTCTTTTCATGTGTTTCTCCGAGCCCTGAGGTTGAATGTAGTATATCAAATTTTATCTACAATTCAAGATGCCGCCGCTTTTGCGCTATGCTTAATCATATACTACACGAAGGTATACAAAATGACGATTGAACAGACCCTGGAAATTCCTCATACTGTCCCCCCGGCAAGGCACGGCTGGAAGTAATCATTACCCCCGAATTGGCGCGGCCTGATACGGCGGCAACCCTGCTGGATTTGCGCGGTTCCTGCAAAGGGGAAGATACCATGGCGGTGTATTTTGAGCGCAAACGGGCGGACAAGGCAAAGTCATTCAGAGGCATTTTGAAAGGCAGGGGCATTACCCTTGACCGGTTTATGGAAATGCGGCGGGAAGATAAGGTAACGGTCACCCTTGCTGTTGCTGCTCAAAATACCTGCGTATCTCCTGTTCCATTCCCTCAAAGTTGATCTTCAAGCCCTCCGCCCGTATCTCAATACCCTTCTTCATTACCTGCTCCATATCTTCCCCGCCCGTCTTGCCGGTATACCGCTCCGGGTCTTTCAGCCGCACATAAAGGCACTCCCCTTCACCCTGTCCAACCGCCTCAATATCCTTCCATGCGATAAGCCCGAGCTTCCGTCCAAGCTCTGTCCCGTTAAACACTATCCCCTGGGAACTTATCACGAGGCCGGCGTTCTCTTTGTCCACAGTTTTTATATAATACCGCATGAGGCCGCCACAACCCAGAATTAATCCGAACAGCAAGTGGTTTAACCTGTCCGATTTCGAAAAAAAGATGATGGCGAAAGCCGCGATGACTGCTGCGATAAAAAGCAACCGAAGAAAGTCCATCTTTTTCCGTTTCTCGTTGTCAAACTGGATGACGGTTTTTTCGTTATTCTTTCCAAAGAGGATCAGGCAGAGCGCCAGTTCGTTTTTTAACGAACCTATACGCTGTTTTATTCCGCCGTTCCGCACGCTTCGCCCTGGTTCTGCCATAATTCCCTTCTGATTGCTCATTACTAATCGCTAATCGCTAATTACTAATTGCTAATTGCTAATTGCCTTGTCTTCCGTATCCCGGATCCGTTCCGCGTGGTTCACGAGGCGGGAAATGGGTCTGATGACGAGGCTGGAAAGTACCAGGGCGCCGGCGGCGCCGATGGCAATGGCCGCCAGGGCGACGATGAGGATCACCCGCAGGAGGCCCTGCCGGCCTTCCGAAATTGAGTCGATGATTGAACTGATATCGACTTCCAGACGCACAAGTCCCCGGAAATAGTAATCTTCCGCACCCTGACGGTACATGATCGGCTTAAAGAAGATGAAACG